>NZ_PYIA01000065.1:0-41619 GCF_013265645.1 Sphingopyxis sp. BSNA05
GGGCTTGAGATGTCTCATCCCCGCAAACACTAAACCCCCTCCAGCAACCGATCCGCCTGCGCTCTCGCCTCGTCCGTGACATCCGCGCCGGACAACATCCGCGCAATCTCCTGCCGCCGGCCTTCATTGTCGAGCGCGCGGACATCGGTGCGCGACACGGTGCCGCTGCGCGACTTGTTGATCAGCATATGCGCGTCGCCCTTGGACGCGACCTGCGGGCTGTGGGTAACGACGAGCAGCTGCGCGCCGCGCGACAGGCGCGACAGGCGGTCGCCGATGGCCGAGGCCACCGCGCCGCCGACGCCGCGGTCGACTTCGTCGAAAATGATGGTTTTCAGGCCATATTCCTCTGCCAAAGCGACCTTTAGCGCCAAAATGAACCGCGAAAGTTCACCGCCTGACGCAATTTTGCCCAAAGGCGCCAGCGGCGCTCCCGGATTGGTCGAGATCAGAAACTCGATCCGGTCCATTCCGCTTTTGTTCCAATGCTCTTCGGGCATTTCTTCAAGCAAAGTCTCAAATCTGGCGGCATCCAGCTTGAGCGGCGTCAATTCGCCAGCGACAGCTTTATCCAGCGCCTTTGCCGCCTTGGTTCGTTTCGCCCGCAGGCTTTCTGCCGCTGCAATGTAGGATTTTCTGGCACCGACCAAAGATGCTTCCAAGTCTTCCAATGTCCTGCCGCCGTCGCTGATCGCTGACAGCCTTTTCTGGAGATCTTGGAGCAGGTCCGAAAGCTTGTCCGGTTCCACCCGATGCTTACGCGCCAGTCCCCTCAGATCGAACAGGCGGGTCTCCATATCGTCGAGTCGCTGCGGGTCGAAACTCAGCGCATCGGCCGCTGCGTTGAGCTTGTCCTCGGCATCGGTCGCGTCGATGATCGCCCGGTCGAGCGACTCCAGCGCGTCTTTCAGCAGCGCGTGATCCTCGGCAATCATGTCAAGCCGCCGCGCCGCCGATCGCAACGAGGCCAGCCCGCCGTTGGAGCCGTCAAAGGCCGCGCGAATCGCCTCGAGATCGCCGGTCAGCTTCTCGCCCTTCATCATCGTCGCCCGTTCCAGCGCAAGCTCCTGCTCCTCGCCCGGCTGCGGCGCAAATTTCGACAGTTCCGCCACGCTATGCTCGAGATAATCACGGTCGTTTTCCGCCGCTTCCTGCTCCTGCCTCGCCTGCTCCAGCGCCGATTTCGCGGCCTGCCAGGCGTCAAACGTTTCGCGGACCGCAGCGCCTTCGACGCCGGCAAAATATCGAGCAAAGCCCGGTGTCCCTTGGGATTGATCAGGCCGCGGTCATCATGCTGGCCATGGATTTCGATCAGCTGCCCGCCCACCGCGCGCAACAGGGCGGCCGAGCAGGGCTGGTCATTGATGAAGGCGCGGCTGCCGCCGTCGGCCTTGACCGACCGCTTGATGATCAGCGGTTCGCCCGGTTCGATTTCGATATCATTTTCAGCCAGCGTCGCGGCCAGTCTGCTGCCCGCGGCTGGTGGTTCAAAACTGGCGGTAACCTGAGCTTTTTCCGTGCCCTGGCGGACCAGTCCGCTGTCCGCCCGATTGCCGAGCGCCAAGCCGAGACTGTCGAGCAATATCGATTTGCCCGCGCCGGTTTCGCCGGTCAGCACGGTGAGGCCAGATCCGAACTCCAGATCGAGCGCCTCAATCAATACGATATCGCGAATGGAAAGGGACTGCAGCACAGGTCCCTCTTAAAACAGGTTCAGCCTAGCTGCAACGCATTGCAGCGCCACATGCTCTTAAGTTGCACCATGTTTGTTGACCAGATCATAAGCCCGCTCGTACCATTTGCTGCCGGGATAGTTTGCGCCCAGCACAGCGGCGGTTTTCTTGGCTTCCACCGGAACGCCCAGAGCAAGATAGGATTCGGTCAGCCGCATCAGCGCTTCCGGCGCGTGGGTGGTGGTCTCATATTTCTCGATCACCGTGCGGAAACGGATCGTCGCCGCCAGCCACTTGCCGCGACGCTGGTAAAAACGGCCGATTTCCATTTCCTTGCCAGCCAGATGGTCGTTGACCAGATCGATTTTCAGCTTGGCATCGGCGGCATAGCGCGAATTGGGATAGCGGCGCGCAACCTCGCCGAGCGTGGCCAGAGCCTGTTCGGTAATCTTCTGGTCGCGGGTCACATCACCAATCTGCTCATAATAGCAGAGCGCAATCAGATAATAAGCATAAGGCGCATCCTTGTTGCCCGGATGGATCGACAGGAACCGGCGAGCCGATTCCGTCGCCTTGCTATAGTCACCCGACAGATAATAGCTGAACGCACTCATCTGCTGCGCGCGGCGGGCCCAGGGGGAATAGGGATGCTGGCGCTCGACTTCGTCAAACAGCGCCGCCGCAATCTTGTATTCACCGCGGTCCAAACGCGATTTCGCAGCATTGTAGAGCGTGTCGACATCGCGAGCGACGTAGCGCGTATCGGTACCGCGACCGCCACCGCTGCCACCAAACATTGCACAACCGGAAAGCGCCGTGGCGGAGAGACCTATTACGGCCCATTTGAAAATGTGTTTTGTCATATGGCAGACCTCTTAACCGCTTGTTTTCATCCAGCCAAGAATAAAGCAAAAAAGCCGCTGGAGCGGAGTGACACTCCCTGTTCGGTTGCAGCTTTACCAGAGATTAATCCGGCCCGCTTGCGGCAAATATTCCGCGCAAGAAAAAGGGCCCGAATTGCTCCGGGCCCTCTTGCTGTTCCGTTTTCGGGAAATCTAGTCTTCGGTGATCGAGGACGGCAATGGAATATCGCCGCCGCCTTCGTTCTTCGGACCGTCATTGTTCCGGCCACGTCCGCCGCCGTCACGGCCACGTCCGCCACCATCACGTCCACGACCGCCACCGCCATCACGACGAGGGCCGCGTGGCTTGCTTTCGCGTGGCGGACGGGTGTCCTCCAGCTCTTCGCCGGTTTCCTGGTCAACGACCCGCATCGACAGGCGAACCTTGCCGCGCTGGTCGATTTCGAGAACCTTGACCTTGACTTCCTGGCCTTCGCTCAGTTCGTCGGAGACCTTCTCGACACGCTCGTTCTTGATTTCGGAGACGTGGACGAGACCGTCCTTGCCGCCCATGAAATTCACGAACGCACCAAAATCGACCAGATTCACAACCTTGCCGTCATAGACTTTGCCGACTTCGGCTTCTTCAACAATGCCCTTGATCCATGCGATGGCCGCATCGATCTGGGATTTGTCGGAGGAAGAAACCTTGATCAGGCCTTCGTCGTCGATGTCGACCTTCGCGCCGGTTTCGGCAACGATTTCGCGAATGACCTTGCCGCCCGTACCGATAACGTCGCGGATCTTTTCCTTGTTGATCTGCAATGTTTCGATGCGCGGAGCATGTTCGGACATTTCGGTACGAACCGAAGACAGCGCCTTGCTCATTTCACCGAGGATATGCGCACGACCGCCGCTGGCCTGTTCCAGAGCAGACTTCATGATTTCCTGCGTAATGCCGGCTACCTTGATGTCCATCTGCAAGGAGGTGATACCCTTTTCGGTACCCGCAACCTTGAAGTCCATGTCGCCGAGATGATCTTCGTCGCCGAGGATGTCGGAAAGAACCGCAAATTCTTCGCCTTCGAGGATCAGGCCCATGGCAATGCCGGAAACAGGACGCGCCAGAGGCACACCGGCATCCATCATCGCCAGCGAACCGCCACAAACGGTCGCCATCGAGGAGGAACCGTTGGACTCGGTAATGTCCGACAGAACGCGGATCGTGTAGGGAAATTCTTCCACTGTCGGCAATACCGGACGGAGCGCGCGGAATGCGAGCTTGCCGTGACCGGTTTCGCGGCGGCTGGTAAATCCGAAACGGCCCACTTCACCAACCGAATAAGGCGGGAAGTTATAGTGCAGCATGAAGTTGGTGTAGCTCAGACCGTCGAGACCGTCGATCATCTGCTCCGCGTCCTTGGTGCCCAGGGTCGTGGTCACGATCGCCTGCGTTTCACCGCGGGTGAACAGAGCCGAACCGTGGGTCCGTGGCAGCAGGCCAACCATGGCTTCGATCGGGCGAACCTGATCGAGCTTGCGGCCGTCGATACGGGTGCCGTCCTTGATGATGGCACCGCGAACGATTTCGGCTTCCAGCTTCTTGACCATCTTGCCGGCGGTCATCTGCGTCTGGCCGTCTGCGTCGGCGTATTTTTCCTTGGCTTTTTCGCGAACCGCGTTCAGCGCGTCGCTACGCTCTGACTTGTCGGTTTTCTTGTACGCCGCAGCGATATCTTTTCCGACCAGCTTGCGCAGATCTTCCTTGATTTCGCTATTGTCATCACCGGCGTCGAGCTTCCATGGCTCTTTCGCAGCCTGTTCGGCCAGATCGATGATCAGGCCTGCAACCTGTTTGGACGCTTCATGTGCGAACTGGACAGCGCCGAGCATGACTTCCTCGGAAAGCTCCTGTGCTTCCGATTCAACCATCATCACCGCGCCATGCGTCGCTGCAACCACCAGGTCGAGTTCGCCTTCGGCGACGTCTTCCATGCTCGGGTTCAGCTGATATTCGCCTTCCTTGTATCCGACGCGTGCCGCACCGATTGGGCCCATGAAAGGCACACCGGAGATGGTCAGCGCAGCGGAGGCTGCAACCATCGCGAGAATGTCGGGCTCGTTGACGCCGTCATAGCTCATCACCTGACAGATCACGTTGATTTCGTTGTAGAAACCTTCGGGGAACAGCGGACGGCAAGGACGGTCAATCAAACGCGATGTCAGCGTTTCTTTTTCCGTCGCGCGGCCTTCGCGCTTGAAGAAACCGCCCGGGATACGACCGGCGGCAGAGAATTTTTCCTGATAGTGAACGGTCAGCGGGAAGAAATCCTGCCCTTCGCGCACCGATTTGGCGGCGGTAACTGCGCACAGTACAACCGTTTCGCCGAGGGTCGCGAGTACCGCGCCGTCAGCCTGACGGGCAATACGGCCCGTTTCGAGGGTGAGGGTCTGTCCGCCCCACTCCATTTCAACTTTCTTTACATCAAACATTCGTATTTTCCTTTGTCCCGCCTGCCCTATGCAGTGCGGGGGCTTTCTTGTGTCCAGCAATCCGGCTGAACAGCGGTTCGGGGTCATTATACCCCGTTCGAAGGGCATCGCCGCCTTATTGCCGCGATACCCAATGCAAAAACGGCCCCCGTCTGGGAGCCGCTTTCAAAACTCTTACTTCCGGAGACCGAGGTCCTTGATCAGCTTGGCGTAACGCTCGACGTCCTTCTTGCGAAGATAGTCCAGCAGGCTGCGCCGCTTGTTCACCATCATCAGCAATCCGCGACGGGAGTGGTTATCCTTGTGGTGACCTTTGAAATGTTCGGTCAGGTTCACAATGCGCTCGGTGAGCACAGCAACCTGAACTTCCGGGGAACCGGTATCGCCCTTTGTCTGGCCGAATTTCTGGATCAGTTCCTGCTTTTTTCTGCGGTAATCGTCATCTATTTCATTCCTTCGAACATCTTTTACATATTGAACCCGCGGACCACCTTGACGGTGCCATCAACAATCTCTGCCAGAGCGACCGGAGAACCTTCATTCTCTGTCGCTAGAAAAAGCCCGTTGACTGCGGGGTTCCCGATCAAATCCTGCTCGTCCAGCGTCAAGCCTTGCCGAAGCATTCTTGCCTGATCAGGGTCGAGGTCGAAAGCCGGGATGTCGTCCAGCCCCGCCTCAAGCGGCAAGAGGTATTCTTTAATGTCCGCGCCCTTACCAATTTCGTTGAGTTTGTCCAGCGAAATCGCCTGTTTCAGGGTGAATGGCCCGGCCTTGGTCCGGCGCAACATGGTGACATGACCGAAAGTACCGAGGGCCCGCGCAATGTCGCGGGCCAGCGAGCGGATGTAGGTGCCTTTGGAGACTTTGGCCGTGAGGGTGATTTCCGTAATTTCCTCCCTGTGCGAAGCACGGGGAGGGGGACCAGCGTTAGCTGGTGGAGGGGTCACCGCGCTTTCCCGGCTCCTCCACCACGCTTCGGCGCGGTCCCCCTCCCCTAAGCTTCGTTTCAGGGAGGAAATAGAAAGCGCATATATCGTCACCGCCCTGAGCTTCATCTCCACATCCACCCCTGCCCGCGCCAGATCATAGGCGCGCTGGCCGTCGATCTTCAGCGCCGAATATTTGGGTGGTATCTGCTCGATCGACCCGGTGAACTGCGACAAGACCGCTTCGACTTCGGTCAAAGTCGGCCGGTGGCCAGAAGTCTCCGTCACAGCCCCCTCGACATCCAGCGTCTCGGTCTCCGTCCCGAAGCCGATCGTAAATTCATAAATCTTCGACGCATCGAGCATCCGCCCGCACAGCTTGGTCGCTTCGCCCAGCGCAATCGGCAGGACCCCGGTCGCCAGCGGATCCAGCGTCCCGCCATGCCCGACCTTCAGCTTGTTCTTGCCTTTGCCGAGCAAGCCGGCTTCGCGCAAATTGCGCTTCACCGCCCCGACCGCCTGTGTCGACCCGAGTTCGAGCGGTTTATCCAATATGATCCAGCCATGGGACTTTTCCATCGTCAATCTATATCCTGCCTGAAAAGACTAGTTTTATCGGGATCAAATTCATAGCCACTACCGATATCATCGAAAAGAATCAGCGGCTTGCGGCTGATCCTGCTCCACACTTCGGGAACATGATCATCCTCGATACTGCCGCTTTCGGTTTTCTTGCGCCACGTCAGATAATTGATGCTGACAATATTCAATGCTCCGGACCCACGATGCACATGATGATTGTCATAGCCGATCAGTCCCAATTGCGCCCCCTTCAG
This sequence comes from Sphingopyxis sp. BSNA05, assembly GCF_013265645.1. Taxonomy (NCBI): domain Bacteria; kingdom Pseudomonadati; phylum Pseudomonadota; class Alphaproteobacteria; order Sphingomonadales; family Sphingopyxidaceae; genus Sphingopyxis; species Sphingopyxis sp. BSNA05. The sequence goes on from NZ_PYIA01000065.1 coordinate 6,771, forward strand.
CCGAAACGAAAATGTCCGGTTGAACATGTCCCAGGTCCCGGCGCTGGCCCAGAAACCAATATTTAGCCGTATGACGCCCTTATCGATAGTCAGCGAACCATCCGAGGCGTTGTCAATCGGATCATCGAACATCGCGCCGCCGGTAACGGGGATGATCTGGTCATTCTGAGCGATCCGCAAATATCCGCCACCCGTCTGTTTTAGCGCCACCACGATTGTGCGCGGGTTACCGTCATATTGGTCTGCGCCAAAACCGTTCCCTTCAATGACCAGTTCCGGATCATTCTGCCGGATGATAATCGCCAGATCGGGAAGACCGTCTTTATCCAAGTCCCCCTCGACAGATTTCTCCAGATACCAGCCATCGGGAACAAATCCTTCCGCTGAGGCAGAATTCAACGGAATTGAAGCAGTACCGGATTGATCCCCGACATCATCACATGCAATGCTTGCTGTATTTGCCAGCAGCAACGTCGGGGCGAGAATCAAAAGCCTCAACTTCACAAGCTCCGCTCTTCCTTGAGCAACGCGAAAATCCCAGTATCCCGGACGTAACCCGTCCAGGTAATCCGGTTCTTGCGCAGCGTTCCCTCATGTTTCGCGCCGAGTTTCAAGACGGCGGCCATCGACCGTTTGTTGCGGGTGTCGACACGAAATTCGATGCGGGTGAAGCCGCAGGCAAAGGCCTGATCGATCATCAGCTTCTTCATAATGTCGTTGAAACCGCTGCCCCGCACAGACGGTTCGATATAGGTCCCGCCGATCTCCACCACGCCGAACTTGTCGGGATTGATAAAATTGGTCATGCCGACCACTTTGTCGGTCTCACCGTTGATCACCGCGAAACGGACCCAGTTGGTGGTATCGTGAAAGGCCTGGATCGCCTTGTCGAAATTCTCGTCGAGCATGGAAACGGGATAGATGTCCCAGATATCCTGATCTTGGGCACAGGCGGCGCGCAACGGCTCGAGATGGTGCTCGGCCAACGGTTCGAGCCGAACGGGATCCTGCTCCAGCGTTGCAGATAGTTCAGCCATTGAGCCGCTCCCGGAAATGTTTCCGGCAGAGCGCAATATAGCTTTCATTACCGCCAATTTCCGTCTGCGCGCCGGCGGCTATCGCCCTGCCCGCTTCATCAATGCGCAGATTCATTGTCGCCTTCCGCCCGCATTCGCACACGGCTTTCAGCTCGACCAGACTGTCGGCAAGGCCCAGAAGCTTAGCCGATCCTGGGAATAGATTGCCCTGAAAATCCGTCCGCAGGCCATAGCAGAGCACCGGAATTCCAGCTTCATCCGCCAATCGCGCCAGTTGCCAAACTTGTCCTTCGGTCAGAAACTGGGCTTCGTCGATCATCACGCAGGCCAGCTTGCCTTCATCCTGCTCGGTACTGACTGCGGCGAACAGGTCCGTGTCCTCGCCAAAGCGATGCGCATCCGCATGCAGGCCGATCCGGGAAGCAATGGCGCCAAAACTCGCGCGATTGTCGATCGCGGCGGTCCACAGCATGACCTTCATGCCGCGCTCGCCATAGTTGAACGCCGCCTGCAGCAGATTGCTCGACTTGCCGGCGTTCATCGACGCATAATAGAAATAGAGTTTGGCCATAGGCTCCGCTTAATAACCGTTCGTGCTGAGCCTGTCGAAGCACTTTTGCGTCCTGAAACCGTCCTTCGACAAGCTCAGGACGAACGGATCTAGTCTTCGTCAGCCTCTTTCGACAAATCCTGCGCAACCTTGGGATTGTTCAGCAGGCTCTCGATATGTTCGGCGGTATCAAAGCTCTCGTCCGCCAGAAATTTCAGCTTGGCCGCATATTTCATCTTCACCCGCTTCGCGACTTCCTTCTGGAAAAAGCGGTGTTGGTTTTCAGCGCCTTGAGGACATCCGCCTCGTTCGCGCCGAGCAGCGGCTTCACGAACACCGTCGCATGGCGCAAATCCGGCGACATGCGCACTTCGGTGACGCTGACGCTGTGCGATGTCAACACCGCATCGTGCACCTCGCCACGCATCAGCAGTTCCGACAGAATGTGCCGGACCTGCTCGCCAACGCGCAGCAAGCGGACCGAACGGCCTTCGGGAGATGTATCGTTATATTTTGCCACAATAATAAAGCCTCAAATTCGTCATGCTGAACTGGGTTCAGCATCCAGAGTGACTGGCACAAATAGCGTGGCAGCCGCTCTGGATCCCGGATCAGGTCCGGGATGACGATATTATCAAAGAACCCGTTCTTTCTCCGTGACCTGGAAGACTTCGAGCATATCGCCTGGCTTGATATCGTTGGTATCTTCCAGAACCGCACCACATTCCATGCCGGCGCGGACTTCCTCGACATCGTCCTTGAACCGCCGCAGCGACGCGATGGTCGTTGCGCTGACGATGACATCGTCGCGGGTAAGACGGGCGAACAGGCCCTTGCGCAAAGACCCTTCGGTAACCAGCAAGCCGGCTGCCTTGTCTTTCTTGCCGGACTTGAACACGTCCTTGACTTCCGCACGGCCAACCACATTCTCGATCTTCTCGGGACCCAGTTCACCGGCCATTTCGGCGCGGATATCGTCGGTCAGATCATAGATGATATCGAAATATTTGAAGCGGACCCCGTCGCGTTTGGCGATTTCACGCGCCTTGGCATTGGGACGGACGTTGAAGCCGATGATCGGCGCCTTGCTGGCTCCGGCCAGGGTCACGTCCGATTCCGTGATCGCGCCAACACCGCTGTGCAGGATGCGCACCTTGATGTCGTCATTCGAAATCTTGTTCAGCGCCTGCACGATAGCTTCGGTCGAGCCCTGCACATCGGCCTTGACCAATAGCGGGAATTCGACAGCGCTGTTCGCTGCTGCAGAGAACATATTCTCGAGACTCGTCGGCGCCTGCGTGGTGCGCTTCAGCTTCTCCTGCTCGGCACGATAGGCCGCGACTTCGCGGGCCCGTGCTTCATTTTCGACCACGGTCAGTTTGTCGCCAGCTGATGGAACGCCGGAGATACCCAGCACTTCAACCGGTGTGGACGGGCCAGCTTCCTTAACCTGCTTACCCTTGTCATCGATCATCGCCCGGACCTTACCGGTCTGCGAACCGACGACGAAGACGTCGCCGCGTTTCAAAGTGCCGCGTTCGATCAAAACCGTAGCAACCGGTCCGCGACCGATATCCAGCTTCGCTTCGACCACCGCACCTTCGGCTGGACGGTCTGGTCGCGCCTTGAGTTCGAGCAGTTCCGCCTGGACGTGGATCTTGTCCATCAGTTCATCAAGGCCGATTTTCTTGAGCGCTGAAACTTCCGCGTCGAGTACGTCACCCGACATTTCTTCCACGATCACTTCATGTTCGAGCAGACGGGTGCGGACCGTTGTCGGGTCGGCGCCTTCCTTGTCGATCTTGTTGATTGCCACAATCATCGGCACGCCAGCGGCCTTGGTGTGGTTGATCGCCTCGATCGTCTGCGGCATCAGGCCGTCATCGGCAGCCACGACCAGGATCACGATATCCGTGACATTGGCACCGCGCATCCGCATTTCGGTAAAGGCTTCATGGCCCGGCGTATCGAGGAACGTGACCTTGTCGCCGTTTTTCATCGTCACCTGATAGGCGCCGATATGCTGGGTGATGCCACCGGCCTCGCCGGCAACCACGTCGGTGCCGCGCAAAGCGTCGAGCAGCGAGGTCTTGCCGTGATCGACATGGCCCATGATCGTCACAACCGGTGCGCGTGGCTTCAGCGTTTCTTCCGGATCGACATCGGCCTGGGTGTTGATTTCGACATCGGCTTCGGAAACGCGCTGGATGTTGTGGCCGAATTCCTCGACCAGCAATTCTGCGGTATCCTGGTCGATTGTCTGGTTGACGGTGACCATAGACCCCATGTTGAACAGGGATTTGACGAGATCCGCGCCTTTTTCACCCATACGTTTCGCCAGTTCCTGAACGGTGATGGCTTCCGGCACGATGACGTCGCGGATCTGCTTTTCGCGCGGTTCGCTTGGACGACCGGACCGCTGGGCCCGTTTTTCCTTTTCGCGCGCACGTTTCAGTGCTGCGAGCGAACGCGCCCGCGCAGCACCATCTTCGCCGCGCAAGGCGCGGTTGACGGTGAGCTTGCCCGACTGGCGACGATCGTTGCGGTCGTCGCGTCCGGCTTTCTGCTTTTCCTTTTCCGGCTTTGCCCGCTTCGGTGTTTCCACTGGCGTGAATTTGCGGGCTGGTGGCCGCGCGGCACCCGCAGCGGCGGGAGTCGCGGTTGAGCCGGTATCCGCAGCAGCAGGTTCGGCAGCGTCTCCGGCAGGCGCTTCAGCTGCGGCTTTCTCTGCAGCAGCAATCTCTTCCTGAGCCTTGCGCGCCTGCTCTTCTTCGGCCTTGCGCTTTTCTTCCGCGCGCTTCTTCTCTTCCGCCGTCTGCTCTTTCTTCTCGCGAGCGTCGCGCTTGCGCGCTTCCTGCATCGCTTCGAGACGCGCTTCTTCCGCTTCGCGTAGCAGTTTCGCCTGTTTCTCCTGACGGGTCAGACCATCATCCGCTTTCGGCGCGGCGGGCTGCTTCTTCGCCACAGGCTTCGGCGCGGGAGTGGCCACCGGAGCGGGCGCAGGGGTTTCCTTGACGATTTCCTTCGCCGCTTCCTGTGCGCCGGGCTTGCCGACCAGCTTCTTGCGTTTGACTTCGACCACAACCTTGTTGGTGCGTCCGTGGCTGAACGTCTGTTTGACTTCGCCAGGCTCAACCGAACGCTTCAGCCCCAGGGGTTTGCGTGCAGGTTTTGGCGTATCTTTTGTATCTTCACTCATCGAACAGACTTAATCCTTAAAATAGTAATTACTGCAATATCTTATCCAGTTTTTCCGACCGGACTACGCAACTTTCTTTTCGGCATCATCATCGACTTTATCAGAGCCGATAAAGTGAAGCCATCTCTTCAGACTGTGCGAAACCCGTCCCGCTGCGCGCTTGTCGGTTATCCCGATATGCACCACATTCTGGCGGCCCAATGCCACAGAAAGCCCCTGCCGGTCCACCGGCAATATCAGGCCACGAACATTTTCGCCCTCCCGGTCGCTGCCGACCCGCCAGGCCTGATCCAGTTTGGCGCAACCGTCACGTCCGGCGTCGGCCGCGTGGAGCAGCATATTGAGATCGCCCTGACGCGCGGCGGTTTCGATTTTCTCCGAACCGGTGAGCAGCGTTCCGCCCCGCGCCTCGAGACCCAGCCGGTCCAATGTGGAGCGCTCGAGCGCAGTTTCAAGCAATTCCGCAAGATTCCCGGGAATATCGAGCTGGCCGGTTTTGAATGCCCGAGCAAGCGCACCCTTCAGCTGTCCCTTGGCCTGCGCCGTTTCCAGCGTGGCGCGATCGACGCCGATCCAGGCGCCGCGCCCGGGCGCTTTCGCGCGGACGTCGGGTGCAATCTGCCCGTCAGGCCCCATCGCAAGACGCATCAGTTCCTCCTGGGGAAGGCTTTCCCCAGTCAGAATGCATTTACGATATGGCGCTTGATCTAGAGGTTTAGACCGCGTCTCATTGGGGAGATTCCGCATCTGCGTCCTCCCCGGTTTCTTCGCTGGCCGCAGTAGCTGGCTCGTCTTCATCCTCGAACCAGTGCGCACGCGCGGCCATGATGATTTCGTTGCCCTGCTCTTCGGTCAGGCCATATTTGGCCAATACGCCGTCGGGCTCGGGCTTGCGGTTGTCATTGCGGCGGCGCGGTTCGGATTTGCGCTTCAGAACAAGCTCGTCGGTCGCCAGGTCGGCAACATCGTCGAGCGTTTTGAGCCCCGCTTCACCCAGTGTAACCAGCATGGCTTCGGTCAGATGCGGCAATTCGGCAATCGCGTCCTCGACACCCAGTTCGGTCCGCTTCTCGCGCGCTGCCGCTTCCCGCCGTTCCAGCGCTTCGAGAGCACGGTTCTGCAATTCGGCAGCCAGTTCGTCGTCAAAGCCTTCGATGCTCGAAATCTCTTCCGGCGCAACATAGGCAACTTCTTCGAGCTCGCTGAAACCTTCGGCAACCAGCAATTGCGACAATGTTTCGTCGACATCGAGATCGTCCTGGAACATCTCGGTCCGCGCGGCAAATTCAGCCTGACGCTTCTCGCTCGAGTCCGCTTCGGTCATGATATCGATGGCCAGGCCGGTCAGTTGCGACGCCAGACGGACATTCTGTCCGCGACGACCAATTGCCAGGCTCAGCTGATCGTCTGGAACGACAACCTCGATACGGCCCTCTTCCTCGTCGATCACCACACGGCTCACGGTAGCGGGCTGCAAGGCATTGACCACGAAGGTAGCAATATCTTCCGACCAGGGAATGATGTCGATTTTCTCGCCCTGCATTTCCTGCACGACGGCCTGTACGCGGCTACCCTTCATGCCGACACAGGCGCCGACCGGATCAATCGAACTATCGTGGCTAATCACACCGATCTTGGCACGGGAACCAGGGTCGCGGGCAGCAGCCTTGATTTCGATGATACCGTCATAAATTTCCGGCACTTCCTGCGCGAAAAGATGCTTCATGAAATCCGGGTGAGCGCGGGAAAGGAAAATCTGTGGCCCGCGGTTCTCGCGGCGCACGTCCAAAATCAACGACCGGACGCGATCGCCAACCCGAGCAGCTTCGCGCGGAATCTGCTGGTCACGGCGGATCACGCCTTCGGCGCGACCCAGATCGACAACAACATGGCCGAATTCGACCGACTTCACGACACCGGTGATAATCTCTCCGCTGCGGTCCTTGAATTCTTCGAACTGCCGCTCGCGTTCTGCATCGCGAACCTTCTGGAAGATCACCTGCTTGGCGGACTGTGCGTCAATCCGGCCAAGATCGACTTCCGGAAGAGGATCGACGATGAAGTCGCCAACCTTCGAACCGGGTTCGAGCTTTTCAGCCTGCTTGATATCGACCTGCTTGAAATAATCTTCGACTTCCTCGACCACCTCAACGACCCGCCACAAGCGCAGGTCTCCCGTGTTGATGTCGAATTTCGCGCGAATGTCATTTTCTGCACCGTAACGAGCGCGAGCAGCTTTCTGGATAGCCTCCTCCAGCGCCTCGATCACAATCGCCTTGTCGATCATTTTTTCCGTCGCAACGGCGGTCGCGATCGCAAGCAACTCGGCTTTATTGGCTGAAATAGCACTGCCCATGATTAGTCTTCCTGTTCTTCTAAAGTCTGTTCTTCGATTTCGTCCGCACCTTCCGTTGAAACCGGAACGGTTGCAGCGATCAGGGCGTCGGTCAGAATCAATTTTGCGCTATGGACATTCGTAAGAGGCGTCTCCTGACTTCCCGCCTTACGATCGTCAATCTTTATTATATCACCCTCGATACCTTCGAGCAGTCCGCGCAGCTGTTTCTTGCCCGCGACAGCATCGACCAGGTTGATCCGCGCTTCGTGACCAGCCCAGTTATCGAAATCTTTTGCGCGTGTTAGCGGCCGGTCGATGCCCGGCGAACTGATTTCCAGCCGATAGGCATAGTCGATCGGGTCGCGGCCATCTTCTTCCAGGGCATCGAATTTTGCCGAGATCCGGCGCGACAAGGCGGCACAGTCGTCAATGCCGAGCTGTCCGGTCTCCGGACGCTCCGCCATCACCTGCAAAGTGGGCTCTTCCGCTCCGGACACGAATTGCACGCGCACCAGATCAAAGCCCAAAGCATCAGCTTCCGGTTTAATTAAATCTGTCAGTGCGGCAATATCGGTCAATCCAGGTCCTTAATTCTAGTAACAATGCGAATTTGCTACCGGCCCCTTGGCGCCAGCCCCTCAAATTCTTACAATGTCGGGATGACTGCTATTTAGGGGCAGATTCTTAAGATTGCAACGCCTGATTCAAACGGCTGCGATATTATAGACCAGCATGACCAGATAGACGATCAGCAATATAGCGCCTTCCCAGCGCGTTATCTTCCGCCCGGTTGCCGCGAATATCAGCAGCAGAACGGAAGCGGCAATAAGCACCGGCAGTCCGAAATTGCTGATTTCACCAGGGATCGTGCCGGGAGCGATCACCGCAGTGACGCCGCCGATCAATAGCAGGTTGAAAATATTGGAACCCAGGACATTGCCCAGAGCAACCGCGCTGGCGCCCTTGTAGGCGGCGACAACCGAGGTCACGAGTTCGGGCAGCGACGTGCCAATCGCGATTACCGTCAACCCGATCACCGCTTCGCTCATGCCGACCAGACGCGCCAGATCGACCGCACCTTCGACGAGCCACCGGCCTCCCGTGACGATCAGGATAATCCCGACCAGCAAGACCAGTATCGACCGCCAGAGCGGTTGAATATCATGCAGGTGCGTGTCCGAGATTTCGAGAGCTTCGGCTTTTTCGTGCAGAGCGCTCGCTCCGGGCGGTTGTGTCCGCTCCGCCCAATAGGCATAGCCGAGATAGCCTGTCAGCAGCATTAGAAAAAACACCGATGGCGACTGTAATACCGGTCGTGCTGGCGACCAGCCACAGAATGACCGTCATCGCCAGCGCCAGTCCGCCGTCGCGCCACAGGGGGCCACGCGGCACCACCATTGGCAGGATCAGGGAGGCAGCACCCAGGATCAGCAGGCTGTTCGCCAGATTGGAACCGACTATATTCCCCCAGGCGATACCGGGTGATCCGGCCCGCGCCGCTTCTACGCTGGCCACAAGTTCCGGCGCCGAAGTGCCGAAACCCACGATCGTCAAGCCGATGAGAAGCTCCGACATTCCTGCCCGCTCGGCGACCCGGACAGCGCCGCGCACGAGCAACTCGCCGCCGACGATGAGAATGACGAATCCGGCAACCAGAACAAGCAGCGGTATCAGCACGACGGTGTCGCAGCACATGGTGCAAAGCCGCCGAAACATTGCGCCTCGACAGCCCGGCAGCTCCGCGACCGGCGTGGAGCCGTGCATATCCTAGCCATTGCGCTTGCCGAGCAATTTCAGGCGCAGCGCATTGAGCTTGATGAAGCCTTCTGCGTCTTTCTGGTCATAAGCACCGGCATCATCCTCGAATGTAACGACTTTTTCGCTGTAGAGGCTGTCGGGCGACTTCCGTCCCACGACATCGACCGAACCCTTGTAGAGCTTGAGCCGAACCGTGCCGTTGACGCGCGCCTGACTATGATCAATCGCCGCCTGCAGCATCTCGCGTTCCGGAGAGAACCAGAAACCGTTGTAGACCAGTTCCGCATAACGCGGTGCCAGTTCGTCCTTCAGATGGGCCGCGCCGCGATCCAGTGTAAGTTGCTCGATCCCGCGATGGGCAGCATGATAGATGGTCCCGCCAGGGGTTTCGTACATGCCGCGCGATTTCATTCCGATATAACGGTTTTCAACGAGATCCAGACGGCCAATGCCATGCTCGCGACCGTATTCGTTGAGCTTTTCCAGCAAGGTCGCAGGACTCATCGCCTCGCCGTTGATCGCGACGCCGTCGCCGCGCTCGAAATCGACCGTGATATATTCGGGCGTATCGGGCGCATCCTCGGGATTGTTTGTCCGCGAATAAACATAGTCGGGTACTTCTTCCCACGGATCCTCGAGCACCTTGCCCTCGGAAGACGTGTGGAGCATGTTGGCGTCACAGGAGAATGGCGATTCTCCGCGCTTGTCCTTGGGAATCGGAATCTGGTGCTTTTCAGCAAATTCGATCAGCCGGGTCCGGCTGGTCAGGTCCCATTCGCGCCAGGGTGCAATGACTTTTACATCGGGATTAAGGCCATAATAGCCGAGTTCGAAGCGGATCTGGTCATTGCCCTTGCCTGTCGCGCCATGGGCGACAGCATCGGCACCGGTCAACTTGGCGATTTCGATCTGGCGCTTGGAAATAAGCGGCCGCGCGATTGAGGTGCCGAGCAGATAGAGGCCCTCGTACAACGCGTTGGCGCGCATCATCGGAAAACAAAGTCGCTGACGAATTCCTCGCGCAGATCGTCGATAAAAATATGCTCCGGCTTGACCCCGAGCGTCTCGGCTACGCGGCGCGCAGGGCCAAGCTCTTCACCCTGCCCCAGATCGGCGGTGAAGGTCACCACTTCGCACTGATATTCCTGCTGCAACCATTTCAGAATAACGCTGGTATCGAGGCCTCCGGAGAAGGCCAGCACTACGCGTTTTACGGAATCGCTCATTTTATCGTCTTTCAAAGAATGAAGCCCTGTTGAGCTTGGCCGCCTAACAGGCTCCAATTTTCGGCGCAATATGATATATCGGAGGAAAGCGGGGTTATGCATGGCAAAAGCAACAAACAAAACCGGGCAGACGGATGAAGACGTCGATGCCTTCATCGGCAAAGCCGAACCGGAACGGCGAAAAGACGAGGCCCGCGCGCTGATCTCAATGTTTCGGCGAATTACCGGCAAAGAACCGAAAATGTGGGGTCCGAGCATCATTGGCTTCGGACGCTATGATTATAAATATGACAGCGGGCGGCAAGGTACATCGCTACGCACCGGCTTCTCACCGCGCAAGGCAAAGATAAGCCTCTATCTGATGGGTGCCTATTGCACCCCCGAGGCCCAAGCCGAGCAGAACCGGCTACTGAGTCTCCTCGGCAAACACAGCGTCGGCAAGTCCTGCCTCTATATCAACCGGCTGGAGCAGATCGATATGAGCGTGCTTGAAACGCTGATACGCAATAATTGGGAGTTGATGAACGAACGATATCCGCAATAGTCTCGGATGTCCGGACTGAGCAACATCAACGGGAAAATTGACGCCCGATCTGGATATCAGCCCGCCAGATTCTTCTCTGTCTCGCCGATATAGTCCCGCGTCAGCGGCAAGGTTCGCCTGCTGCGGCTGTACTGGATCTGGTAATTGCACATGCCGCCATTTTCAAACGCGGCCGTCGCGCCGGCCAGATAGAATATCCACATCCGGTAGAACCGCTCGTCATAGAGCGCGACGATCTTCTCCCGGCTCTGAACCGTTCGCTTGTACCATTCGCGCAAGGTAAAGGCATAATGCAACCGCAGATTTTCAACATCGGTCGCGATCAGCCGGTACGGTTCGCTCGCCTCCACTGTTTCGCTCAGCGCCGGGATATAGCCGCCCGGGAAGATATATTTGCGGGTGAAGGCATCGGTCGTGCCCGGTCCGCCCATCCGGCCAATCGTGTGCAGCAGCATCACCCCCTCGTCGGTCATCAGATTGGCGCAAGAGCGGAAAAAGGTGCGAAACTGGGGCGTACCGACATGTTCGAACATGCCGACCGATACGATCCGGTCAAAGGCTCCGGCCTCGCGCCGGGCGAGGTCGCGATAGTCGATCAGCTCGAACTTCACCTTGTCCGCAACGCCTTCCTTTTCGGCCCGCTCCCGCGCTTTTTTCAACTGTTCTTCGCTCAGCGTGATTCCCAGTATCTCGACCCCGGTCTTGCGGTGCAGATAGAGCGCCATGCCGCCCCAGCCGCAGCCGATGTCGAGCACCCGTTGCCCGGCTTTCAGGTCGAGTTTGGCGGCGATATGCGCCTTTTTGTCTTCCTGCGCCTGCTCCAGAGACATGTCCGGACCATGTTTGTCAAAATCCCAATAGGCGCAGCTATATTGCAGGTCCTCGTCGAGAAACAGTTCGTAGAGATCATTGCCGATATCATAATGGTGCGCGACATTGCTTTTCGACCGGCCCAGCAGGTTGATCCGGTCCAGACTGCCAGCCATATGGTCCCGCATTTTCTTCAAAACGCCCGGATCCTTGAGCTTGCCGCCGCGCTCGAAGGGTTTGTTGGCGCGCAACAGTTGCACCAATTGCATGATATCACCCTTTTCCACGATAAGCCGACCATCCATGAACGTCTCGGCCGCTCCGAGGCGCGGATCGAGCAGGATTTGCCGGACCACATTCTTGTCCGCCAGCCGGATGCCGACGTCGGGATAGCCGGCGGTGGGCGTTCCGAACGCCTCGGTTTCACCATCCGGATGGGTGACGGTAATAGAGCCTTTTTCGACAACACTCTTCAGAAACCGGCCCAATATCGACATAGATTCACTCCTGACATTCAGCAAAAATTGATGGTTCAGATACCCGCATACCATTCATAGCCGGCAACATCCTGCCAATAGCCGCCTTTTCCCTCGCCAATGCCGGCCAGGGAAGCCACCGCTTCGATCCCGGTCACATATTTGGCATGTTTGTAGCCCAGCTGTCGCTCAACCCTGAGCCGGAGCGGTGCTCCGTTCGCGACCGGCAAGGGCGATCCGTTCAGCCGATGGGCCAATATGGTCTGCGGATGAAAGCCGTCGAGCAGGTCGATGCTTTCATAATATGGCCGGCCGCCCAGCCTGTCGGCGCAATGGAAAACCAGAAAGCGAGCCTTGTCCTGCAACTGCCCCAGGTCGAGCAGGATTTTCAGCGGCACACCGGTCCACTGGCCAATCGCGCTCCAGCCTTCGACACAGTCATGACGGGTGATCTGGGTCCGCTGAGGCAGTGATTGCAGCGCCGCCAGACTGAACTGCTGGGGCTTGCGAAACAGGCCGGTCAGCCGCAGCCGCCAGTCAGCAAAATTCTGAGCCGCGCTGGAGCTATATTCCGGACTTGCCGGATCGCGGGTTCCATTGGCCCGGAAGGTTGGCGACAGATCGGCCATACGATATTCGCTGGCCAGTTCCATCCGGTCCCCGAGCGTCCGCTGCACCGCAAAATTGGCTGTTTCCGCGCTGGCCAACATATCCTGAAAAAGCGGATTGCGATTCAGCGCATCACAACCGGATAACAGCCCCCTGCGCCGATTGCCGCGCCAGTGATCAATTTGCGGCGGGTGATGATGGTCATTACAATGCCCTCCTGTCCTGCCCGCCGGTCAGCATCGCCTTGATCTGCCTTATCGGTCCTGAGAGCAGGACCATCAGGATATGGACCAGAAAAACAGCACCAGCAGGAAAGCCGTGATAAAATGCGCCGAGCGCGCCGACTGGCGGCCTCCGAACAGGTCGGTCAGAAACGGCCAGTTCGCATCCATGGCCGGGGACATGGCGAGACCGGTAAATATCATTAGCGGCAACAGAATGAATATCACGCCGATATAGCTCAGCTTCTGGACGACATTATACGGGTGCGTGGCCGACTGCCGGATCGCCGCCAAGCTGCCGTGATCCCGAAGAGATCGCCAGATATGTGAAGGTCGCCACTCTTCCCGGCGCATATGCAAATCTTTCTGGATATGCCGGTTCCACAGCGACCGGATCATGAACAGAGTCAAGCCGGTACTGAATATCCAGGCGAAAAAGAAATGCCAGCGTCGACCGTCCGCCAGGCTGTAAGTGGACGGTATGGTTGCCCAGCCGGGGAAGGCCCAAGTCTGCGTCCTACCCTCGCTATCCTGCCAATTGCCCAGAATACCGGTGGTATCGATACGCATATCGCCCAATCTCAGATAGGCCTGCGTCGGGGACGAACCAACCGCCATCCAGGCATAATCGTCATTGGCACCATATTCGCCCCAGTAGAGCCGTGGATGGGCATTGAAAATGGTCAGGCCGCTCATCAGCAAAATCAACAGGCACAGCGCGTTGGTCCAGTGCCAGATCCGGGTCGTCAGCTGATGGCGGGCTCGAACAGGCATGATGGGGTGCTCCGGCATATCTATACTCTAGCCGCTGGTTCGGCCTTGCCAAGCCTCACGTTACAACCGCCGCTGTTGCATATTCACAACACAGTGCGGCAGAATGTCATTTGTGACAAATTTAATTGGATCATGCAGTTGTCGTTCAGGTTTGTAAACTTATATGCATAAGCGACCGCGAAAGAATAATGTAAGTTGAAAAAATTAGTGGTCATTTAATCGTAAAACCAAGGAACCAAAAAAATGAAAAATGTAACAATAGCAGCCGCTATTGCAGCATCTGTGCTTGCATCCCCCGCAATGGCTCAGGAAAAAGGTGATTTTTCCGGCGTAAAAGCTACAGCAATCGCTGGATATGATAATATTGATCTCGACATCGCCGGCATCGATAATGTCGACGGCTTCCTTTACGGCGCTACACTTGGCTATGACATCCAGTCCGGTAACGTTGTCTATGGCGTCGAGTTGGAAGCAACCGAATCCACCGGCAATACCACCATTGCAGGCGGACGTGTCGAGGCGGGTCGTGATTTGTACGCCGGTGGCCGATTGGGTTTCGTTGTTGGTGACGCCGCTCTGCTCTACGCCAAGGCAGGCTACACCAATGCTCGCCTTTCCTCGCCCGGTCTCGGTGGCGACAATGGCGACGGCGTTCGCGTTGGTGCCGGTATCGAATATCAGCTGAGCGACAATATGTTTGCGCGCGGCGAATATCGTTACAGCAACTACGAAGCTGGCGTTTCCCGTAACCAGGGCCTGGTCAGCCTCGGCATGAAATTCTAATCCAGACGGATTGATGACGATGACGGGGCGGGCAGCGATGCCCGCCCCTTTTTATGGCATCCGCGCTGCCCAGTCTCTAATCTGCCGTGGCACAAAAGCGGAGAGACAATATCATGAGCGTCAAGACACAGGTCATCAATCTGGATCCCGACCCGCTTGCCCCTTATGCAATATCACCGGCATGGCGTGTGGGCGATCTGCTGTTTCTTTCCGGCCAGGCGGCGATCGACGAACAGGGACAGGTTGTCGGCATTGCCGATTTCGACGCCCAGTTGCGTCAGGTTTTCATCAATATAGACCGCGTTCTGCATGCCGCCGGCAGCAGCCGTGACCGGATTGTCAAGGTCACCATCTATCTGACCGACATGGAAAATTTTGCCAAGATCGTCCAGGCGCGCAAAATCTATTTCGAATCCCCCTACCCCGCAGATACAACGCTGGAGGTCAAGGCACTGGCCTTGCCGGACCTGATGGTCGAAATCGACGTGATCGCGACGGTCTAGCCGAGCGCAGCCTGTTTCTCTTCCGCAAGCCGGTCGAGTTCAGCACGACTTTTCTTTTCGCTGGCCGATTTAAGCTGGCCACAGGCCGCCATGATGTCCCGGCCGCGGGGAGTCCGGATCGGGGCGCTGATCCCGGCATCGAAAATGATTTTCGAGAAGGATTTGATCCGTTCCGGCATCGAGCATTCATAATCCGAGCCGGGCCAGGGGTTGAACGGGATCAGATTGACCTTGGCGGGCAGATCATAGTTGCGCAGCAGATTGACCAGTTCGCGGGCATCCTGATCGCTGTCATTCTTGTCCTTGAGCATCACATATTCAAAGGTGATCCTGCGGGCGTTATTGGCACCCGGATAATCGG
Organism: Sphingopyxis sp. BSNA05; assembly: GCF_013265645.1. Taxonomy (NCBI): domain Bacteria; kingdom Pseudomonadati; phylum Pseudomonadota; class Alphaproteobacteria; order Sphingomonadales; family Sphingopyxidaceae; genus Sphingopyxis; species Sphingopyxis sp. BSNA05. Next base: position 21,960 of record NZ_PYIA01000065.1, read on the forward strand.
CGCAGGCCTGCAGCAGTTCCTCGATCGAATATTTGCGGTTGAGCGGGACGATCTCGTCCCGGGTTTCCTTGTTCACCGCGTGCAGCGAAATAGCCAGATTGACGTTGATCTCGGCTCCAGCCCGCGCAATCATGGGCACGACACCGCTGGTCGACAGCGTGATCCGCCGACGGGAAAGCGCGAGCCCGTCACCATCCATCACAATCTTCATCGCATCGCGGACATTGTCGAAATTGTACAAGGGCTCGCCCATGCCCATCAGCACGATATTGGTGAGCAACCTGCCGTCGGATTTATAGGCTGATTATAGACTTTGGTACTTTCCGCGTCCTCATCGTCGGCAAAATCCATCACGCCCTTGGGCCATTCACCCAGCGCGTCGCGCGCCAGCATCACCTGGCCGACAATCTCGCCGGGCGTCAGATTGCGCACCAGCCGCATCGTGCCGGTATGGCAGAAACGGCAATTGAGCGTACAGCCAACCTGGCTCGAAATGCAAAGCGTTCCGCGATCCTCGTCGGGAATGAAGACCATTTCATAGTCTTGCGCATCGGCAGACCGCAGCAACCATTTGCGCGTACCGTCTTCCGACAGATGCGCCTCGACCACTTCCGGACGACCGATCACGAAGCGTTCCGCCAGCCACGGCCGCAGCGTCTTGCTCATGTCTGTCATCAGCGCAAAGTCGTTGATCCCGCGATGATACATCCAGTGGAACAGTTGCTTGGAGCGCAGTTTTCCCTGCTTCTCCTCCAATCCGGCCTCGACAAGCACATCGCGGATTTCCGCGACGCTGAGACCTATCAGGTCGACGCGACCGTCAGCACGCGGGGTGACCTTGGCGGGCAAGGGAACGGGATCAATATGGCCGGGAATCTGCATGGGAGCGCATATAGTGCGAGTCCCGGGGAAAATCTACCGCAACCGCGAACATCCCAAAGATGCCGCGTCAATCGCCGTTGCCGCGCCGCGCAACCGGTAGGCATCGACGATCGGCTTGCCGTCGCGCCCGACGCTTTCCACGGTCATGCTGGTGGACGAACGGATCGCGGCGATGATTGCGGCATCCATACGCTTGTCCTGCGACCAGCCATCCGAACGGGTAGCGGTCAACTGGAAGCGACGACCGGCGATACTGACCATCAGCCGGCTGTTGGTGGACCGGTCCCGGCTTAATCGTACATGAAATTGCCGCCGGATCTTGCGATTGGGCCAAAAGCCGACGGTGGCAAAGGATTTTCGTTCCGCCTTGCCGGTGATTTCCTCTGACTCTGCAATCGCATAGCAGCGCGGGATTTCGGGATCGCGAAACGCGCCCCAGCTGTTGAATATGCCCAGAGAATCCTTGGCCATCGCCGGAATCGAGAGAAGCGACACCGCCAGTCCCAGGAGAATATACTGCTTTTTCAAGCCTTCTCCCCTTCCCCTCCGCCGATATGGATCACATCCTCGATACCGTCCCTGATCTGGACGATGGAGCCCTGCGGCAAACCTTCGGCAATAGGCGCGTCAAAGCGCGGATGCGGATCGGCACCGACCAGCAGGCCGCGCAACACCCGGCTGGTCATGCCATGGCTGATCAGCACCGCATCGCGGGCAAATTCCTGTTCTGCCAGCCAATGTTCGAGCCGCCTCGCGATGGCACGATAATCTTCGCCACCGGGCGCGACGGTCACAAACAGCCTTTCGGTCTCGTCAATTTCCAGCTGGCCGGCCAGATCGCGATACCAGGCACCGCCCCACTCGCCCATATCGATTTCGCGCAGACGCTCGTCGCTGCGCGCCTGGTGCCAGTCCGCACCGACATGTTCGGCTACTACCGAAAGCGTCTGCAACGCCCGGTCGGTGTTCGACGCAATCAAATCAAGTTCGGGCTGCTCTGTTGCCAGATGGCGTGCCAGCGCCTTGCCCATCTCGTCGGCCTGGGCAAATCCGGTTCGGGTCAGTGGCGTATGGACGTGATCGCCCTGGAGCCGGCCGGCCAGATTGAAGATTGTCTCGCCATGCCGCGCGATAAACAGTCGTTTTCCCTTGGTATCAATGCCGCTCATATTAACCCTGTTCTGTCCCGAAATGGCCAAATCCATCCCCTGTCCCTGCGGCTTTAGCCGCCTTGTTGCTTTTTCCACAGTTTTTCACGGCATTATCGGACGTTGACGGCGATCAGGCTTGCCCTGCGGCACTTTATTGTTAATGAAGCCATGAACTATCCGTGAACCTGTGGAGAGTCTTTTCCACTGCATTTTTCACGGACGATCGGGAACAAGAAGGACGGTTTATGAAAGCGACCATTGAACGCGCGGCATTGCTAAAGAGCCTGGGGCATGTCCAGTCCGTGGTTGAGCGGCGCAACACCATCCCCATTCTCTCCAACGTGCTGATCGAAGCCAGCGCCGACGGCAGCATCAAGCTGATGGCCACCGATCTCGATCTCCAGGTCGTCGAAACCGTGGAAGCCCAGGTCGATACCGCCGGTTCGACAACCGTTTCGGCACACACATTGTTCGACATTGCCCGCAAGCTGCCGGACGGTTCGCAAGTGCAACTGGATGCAGCGGACGGCAAGATGAAGGTCAATGCCGGTCGCGCCCGCTTCAATCTGCAGACGCTTCCCCGCGACGATTTCCCGGTCATTGCCGAAGGCGAGCTGCCGACCAGCTTCGAACTGCCCGCCTCTTCGTTGATCCAGATCATCGACAAGACGCGTTTCGCGATCTCGACCGAAGAGACCCGCTACTATCTCAACGGCATCTTCCTGCACGTGCAGGATGAGGAAACACCGGTGCTGAAAGCCGCCGCGACCGATGGCCACCGCCTCGCCCGCGTTACCCTGCCCCGCCCTGCCGGCGCGGAAGGCATGCCCGACGTGATCGTTCCCCGCAAATGCGTCAACGAACTGCGCAAGCTTCTCGACGAGAATGCTGAATCATCGGTTCAGGTCGACCTGTCGGCGAGCAAGATCCGCTTCACACTGGGCACAGCGATTCTGACCAGCAAGCTGATCGACGGCACCTTCCCGGACTACACCCGGGTCATCCCAACCGGCAATGACAAGCTGCTCAAGATCGACGCAAAGAGCTTCGCCCAGGGCGTCGACCGCGTCTCGACCATCGCCACCGAGAAAACCCGTGCCGTCAAAATGGCGCTCGGCGATGACAAGATCACGCTTTCCGTCACCTCGCCGGAAAATGGCAAGGCCGAGGAAGAAGTTCCAGGCTCCTACAGCGACGACACGTTCGAAATCGGTTTCAACTCGAAATATCTGATGGATATTCTCGGCGAGATCGAAGGCGACACCGTTGAGTTGCATCTGGCAGACGCCAGCGCGCCGACGCTCATTCGCGAAAACGACAAGTCGACGGCGCTCTATGTGCTGATGCCGATGCGGGTTTAGTCGCTTACGTGAATGAAAAATATTTCCAAAATGTAGCAGCATCTAATCATTGTCCTAACTGCAATAAGCAACTCGGTTTTTGGCAAGTTATGTTAAGTGGCAGCCGCAAACCTATGCCATGCGATAAATGTGGCTTTTGGATCCTGAAACATGACAATAAAGCTATTATCATTGGCGGGTTAGTGGCATTTCTCGGGTTGAGGTTGGTTTTTGGCTTGAGCTGGACAAGTCCCCTTTTATTGGCGATCACCGTGATCACTCTTGCTGGCATCTATTATTTTAATAGAAGAACGCTACGCATCATCGCCGCTCCACCGGAATTGATGGACAAGTCCAACTCCGGCAAAAGCTAGGCTGGTATCGTCGTTCAATCGCATGCTGGGCCGACGACGGCGTAAGTTCCGTCAACCAAATCTAACACGTTCGATCGAATCTAACGGCCTCTCTCTCTCTATCGAGTAAATCAGAACACTAGCATTTGCGCTCACCACCCAATATAGCGCCCGGATATACAATGACTCGGCCCCTCGCCCTCTCCCGGTTCCTGAAAACCAACCCGGCGATCCACGCTTTCGCCTTGCTCGCAATGTTGCTGAGCACACTGGCACCGCAGGGTTTCATGCCCGCGCACAGTGCCAGCGGTTTTGCGATAAAACTCTGCTCCGGCCATCCCGACAGCAAGCTGGTGATCACCCGGGACAATCCCGACTATGACCTGCTGACGCTGATCTATGGTCAGCAGGACGAGTCCGCGCCCGAACCCGGCCAGGAACCGTCAACGCCTGCCTGCGCCTTCGCCGGTGGAACAGGCTTCGGCCTGGCATCGTCCGCACCCGAACTCGCAATGTCCACCTTGCTCCCGCCACGCACGAACCATCCGAACCGCGCCGCTTTGCGCTGCGCAACCGGATCAATATCCCGCCCGCAACCGGGCCGCCTGTAACCGTCTGAACCCGATTTCAAATTTGCAGTGCGCCACACGGCGACCATTGCGTTCAGATATTTACAGGAAATTTTCATGAAGAAATTCGCTTTTGCAGGCGCGATGATCGCGTCCTGTACCCTCGCCTCTCCGGCACTCGCCCATGATGTGCGGGCCGATGACCACGCTCCTATCGGCGTATCGGCCGACCATACGCACAAGAAGGGCGAGATCATGTTCTCGCTGCGCTACATGCATATGGAGATGAGCGGCAACCAGATCGGTACCGACAGCATCAGCAATGATGCCATTGTAACGACCGTTCCCAATCGCTTTGCTGGCATGCCGATGCAGCCGTCAACCTTGCGGCTGGTACCCCAATTGATGTCGAAGGACATGGTGATGTTGGGCGCCATGTATTCGCCCGCAGACTGGATCACCCTGGTCGCCATGCTGCCCTATAGCGAGCGGGAATCAAACATCACGACCTATGCGGGGCCAACCGGGACGACGGTGCTGGGAGACTTTCAGACCAATCCCAAAGGCATTGGCGATATCAGCGCCGGCGCGATCTTCCCGCTGCTCGGGCAGAAGCCAGCGACCAGCGACACCGGCACCGAGCTGAACCTGCGCGCCGCAGTCGGCATGCCAACTGGCTCGATCGATGAAACCGGCCAGACGCTGTCTCCGATGAACATGCAAATGACCATGACCATGCCCTATGGCATGCAGAGCGGGTCAGGCACCTGGGACCTGAAGCCGGCGCTGACACTCAAGCAATGGCAGGGCAGATGGAGCTTTGGCGCCCAATATGCGGGGACCATCCGCACCGGCACCAATGATAATGGCTATCGGCTCGGGGATGTCCATGAGGGCTCCTTATGGGCCAGCTATTTGCCGGCGCAGTGGGTCAGCCTATCAGGCCGCGTCCGTGCGCAATCCACCGGCCGTATCGTGGGTCTGAACCCGAATGTCATGGGGCCGGTACAGACGGCCAATCCAGAGTTTTCCGGTGGGGAGCGGGTCGAACTGCTCGGCGGCGTCAATTTCGTCGCCACCCACGGTCCGCTGGCAGGACACCGGCTCGGCATCGAGATCGGCGCGCCGGTCTACCAGAATGTCAACGGTCCCCAGATGACCGGCGACTGGATGCTGACCGTCGGCTGGCAGAAGGCGTTTTAGACAAAAATGTGCTCCGCACTTGATGCGGAGCCCTGGAGGCAATCAACTTCAAGCCGCCTAGGGCTCCGCGTCGATGCGCGGAGCACAGTTCTTTCCAGTTTCGCGTGGTTATTCCGCCGCTTCGAGCATTTCGACCATTTGCGGTCCGCGGATCAGACCACCGGGGCGTTTGTCGGTCACGACGCCGCCCTTGAAGGTCACCTGCCCCGACTTGATCGTATAGTCATAGCCGTCAGCCTTTTGCAGCAGGCGCTTGCCGCCCGCCGGCAAGTCAAAGGCGAGCCATGGCTTGCCAAGCTTGATCCGCTCCATGTCGATCACGTTCACGTCGGCCAGATAGCCGGGCTTCAGCACACCGCGATCGTTCAAGCCATAGAGTCGCGCTGTATCCAGACATTGCCGCTTGATCGCGTTCTCGATGCTGATCGTGCCGCGCTTGCGGTTTTTCACCCAATGTTCGAGCATGAACGTCGGGCTGGCTGCATCGCAGATGGTGCCGCAATGCGCGCCGCCGTCGGACAGGCTGTTTACCGTGTCATCCGCCTGCTGCAAGGTCTCGAGGAAATCGAGATTGCCGTCCATATAGTTGAGCAAGGGCAGATAGATGAAGCCCTTGCCGTCATCCGCCATCATCAGGTCATAGGCATATTCCGCACCGGACTTGCCAGCGGCTTCGGCGCGCGCGGCGATGCTTTCATCGGCCTGTGGTTCATAGTCGAAATCCTCATCCATTTCGAACTGCGCAGCCCAGCCTTGTGTGATCACCATGAAGACCGGCACCATATCGACCTGCTCCGGCATTTCCGCGGTCTCGCTCAGCAATTGTGCCTTGAATGCCGGATCCTTGAGTTTGGCATATTTCTCGTCCCAGCTCAGCTCTTCCATCGCCATCCAGCTCGGGTGACGGACAAAGGGATGCACCGTGCCCTGCCAGGCCATGACAATGCCGTTTCCGCGCAGCGCGATTTGCGCGACGATATTGGCGCCATTGTCATTTTCCGCCCGCATATTGGCGATCTGTTCATCGAGCGACTGCTCCTTGGCGATCGACTGCAGCGCCGCGAAAGTTACCGGCATGCCGGTTTCGCGGCTGAGGTCGCCCATCCAGCCAAATTCGTCCCACTCCTTGTTGAGATCGCTCGCCATTTCGAACACGCCATAACCGACCCGCCCCATCGCGCGGCCGATGCCGATCAATTCTTCCTTGGTCGCGGTCGTGCCGGGAACCAGTTCACCGTCGATACTGCGGTGCAGGATCGTCCGCGAGGTCGAGAATCCGAGAGCGCCGGCTTTCAGGCCATCCTCGACGATCTTCGACATCTGCTCGATTTCGTCTTCGGTAGGAACCGCGCCGGGCTTCTCTCTGTCGCCCAGAACATAGGCACGAACCGCACCATGCGGCACATGGGTTGCGATATCGACCGTGCGGGGCATTCTTTCCAGCTCGTCGAGATATTCGGGGAATGTCTCCCAGTTCCAGCTCATGCCTTCGGCCAAAGCGGTGCCGGGGATATCCTCTACGCCTTCCATCAGATTGATCAGCCATTCGTGCCGGTCGGGCCGAGCGGGGGCAAAACCGACGCCGCAATTGCCCATCACGACTGTGGTGATGCCGTGCCAGCTCGAAGGCGCCATTTCATCGTCCCAGGTCGCTTGCCCGTCATAATGGGTGTGCACGTCGACAAAGCCCGGCGTGACAAATTTTCCCGATGCATCAATCTCCTCACGGCCTTGCGCCGCAACCGTTCCGACCAGCGAAACGCGATCCCCATCAATCGCCACATCGGCCACGAAGGGCGCGCCGCCTGTGCCGTCAACCACCGTACCACCACGAATTACCAGATCATGCATCGACTCTCTCCTTATTATTTGCAGAAGCCTTAACAGATTTAACTGGATGGTTAAAGTTCCAGTTTCAGGCGAACCGCTCGGCAAGAGCATTGATCTGCAGATATTCAGTCTGTGCCCGGGTGATATCTTTCACCAATCGGATCGCGGCTGGAAACAGCAGGAACGATGCTACGGAACTGATTGCGCCGATCTGGGTGGCCCACATCAATTGTTCGGCATCCGTTGCCGCAACCGTCAGACGTAGCGATATGTTTCCCGAGATCGTTACCACCAGCCAGGCGCTCCACCAGATGGTCACTGTCTGGGATCCTTCGTTCAGAAAACCGCTTGCGCCGTGGCTCGCGTTCCAGATCTGTCGCATGGCCTGAAATGGCTTGAAGAGGTTCGCAAATGGGATGAAAAACCAGCCCACTGCCCAGCCGGGGGTATAGGAAAAGCCGTCGATATCCGCAGTCACGATATTATGAGCGGCGCGATGTATCCACATGCTGAAGACAATGACGGTGACAAAATAGATAAGCGAATGCGTCAGCCCGGTAATGCCATATATGATACCCAAAGGAGAATTGAACGGATCATTCACGTCGACCACCCAGAAACCGGTAATTTCAGACAGTTCGAACAGGAAAAACATGGCCGTCGCCACCAGACCGGCAATCAGCAGATATACCAGCAATCTGGACCGCCGGAGCAGAATTTCGACCCCGTCATCTTGAAACTCCGCCATTCCACCGCCCTTTTGAAGATTTGACCGTCGACAAACATCAACACGGCTTACAAATCTTTGCTAGAGTTGCATATTATTTTTCCAGGCGGCAGATGCTTTTCGCAGCTTTGGAAAATCGGAGAAACAGAATGTCCCAGTTTTCCTGGATTCCAGATCCAGCCGCAGGAATTTCCGTCACTTTCGTCGAAGCCAATGGCCAGAGGTTCGAAGTCGCGCAGGCCGGTCATGGCAAAAAGCTCGCGCTGTGCCTGCACGGCTTCCCCGAACTGAATTACTCATGGCGCCACCAGATTCCGCTGCTGGTGAAACTGGGCTATACGGTCTGGGCTCCCAATTTGCGTGGCTATGGCGGCTCCAGCAAGCCGGAGGGTATAGAATCTTACCGTCTGAACGCTCTCGTCCAGGATGTCGCTGCGCTGATCGACGCCAGCGGCGCGGAAGAGGTCACCCTGATCGCCCACGACTGGGGCGCGATCATCGCGTGGCATTTCGCGATCCAGAAAATCCGGCCACTCACCAGACTGGTGATCATGAACGTGCCGCATCCCAAATGCGCGCAGCGGGAGATCAGACATTGGTATCAGCTGAAGAAAAGCTGGTATATTTTCTTCTTCCAGCTGCCGTGGCTGCCCGAAAAAATGCTCGGCAGAAATCGGGCCCAGCCGATTAAAGAGGCCTTCTCGAAAATGGCCGTCGACAAAAGCCGTTTCCCCGACAGCGAGTTGCAGGTCTACGCCGACGCCGCCCGCCGCCCCGGCGCGCTACGATCCATGATCAACTATTACCGCGCCCTGCTCCGTACCAAAGACGCGCGCGATATTGGCGACGGCATGGTCACTGTCCCCACCCTGATGATCTGGGGTGAGGCAGATACCGCCATCGACATCCGCTGCACCGACGGAACGGATCAATGGGTGCCCGATCTCGAACTCCACCGTCTGCCCGGCGTATCGCACTGGGTGCAACAGGAAGCCCCGGAAAAGGTGAACGCGATTTTGCGGAAGTGGTTGGCTTAGTTAGTATAATTTTTGAAATAGTTTGAGTTACTATCCGCAATAGTTACAACAATGCTAAATATGCGGAGAATAACATGGCTGACCTTCCCGATTTAATGAATCCACAACGTGCGCGCTTGTTTCCAGTTCTAGCCGACACTTCTAAGGAAGGCAGAACTCTTTCAATTTTCCTGGCAACGCTCACTTTCGTTCGTGATTTTTCACAAAATCTATTTGGGTCTCTGGGTCAACGAATAGGAACGACGACAACGATATCAACTTACACTGAAGTAAATTTCAACAACCTTTCCGATAAAAACTGGGGCGCCCGGATGGATTGATCGTGTTGCAAACTGGCAAACGCACATGGACAGCCCTTGTTGAAGCCAAAGTTGGAAAATCTGAAATCTCGAACGATCAATTAGAACGTTATCTGGAAATCGCGAAAGCAAAAAGATAGATGCCGTCGTAACGATCTCGAACCAGTTCGCCACGGTACCGGATCATCATCCCGTCAAAATTAATTCGACGAAATTAAAAGGTATAGAACTCTATCACCTTTCATGGATGCAAATAATGACCATTGCTCGATTGCTGACAGCTAATCACGATATAGAAGATCAGGAACAAGCGAATATCCTCAAGGAATTCTTGCGCTTCATCAGCCATCCAAGTGCAGGGGTGGAGGGCTTCTCTCAGATGCCAAAGGCATGGAGTGGCGTTTGCGCTCTGGTGCAGGCTGGAGGCAAATTGGTACGCAACGACAACCTAAATTCCGTGGTGGAAGCATGGCAACAAGAGACCAAAGATTTGAGCCTTATTCTCAGCCGCCAGCTTGGAACTTTTGTACGAGAAAAGCTTTCTCGTGCTGAATCATCGAGCCCTGGCGCAAAGTTCGAGAGTGATATAAAGGAGCTCGTTTCAATGCAAGCTCTTTGCATAAATTTGGATGTACCCGATGCGGCAGCACCTCTATCAGTAATAGTCGATTTGCGTCGCCGCTCTATCCTGAATTCTATGTATGTGAAGGCGCCTGGTGATAAAGTTTCAAACAAGGCGCGTTTGAACTGGCTATTGCGACAAATCCCGAAACAAGCCGATCCGAAAGCCCATGTCAGAATGTACTGGCCAGGCTCTTCGCCGTCGACGCAATTGCCATTGAGTGACTTAAGGGAAAATCCCGACCGAATTGGTGAAGACAAAGGGAAAATGACGGTCGTTGGCTTCGACGTGATCATGCCGGTCGATTTGGGAAATCGCTTTGGTCAGACCAGAACTATTATCCAAGAGTTGGAGACTTCGGTTCCACATTTTTATGAATCAGTGGGCCAGCATCTGAGACAGTGGGCACCGCCGCCACCGAAACTATCCCAAGAACGAGTCAGTCCCGAGACAGTAAGTCCAAACACAATATCTGAAAACACCGGTTCGATTGAGTCTGATTAATCGAAACCTGTAAACTGGATCAATCCCGCGCCGCGATCATGTCGGCGATATCGGTGAATTTCTCGCGCGGCGAGCCTTCTCTTGCGCGGGCGATTTCGGCTTCCTCGATCTTCTTCCAGTCACGGAAGGTGACGGCCTCGACGCCGCGCTCTGCAAACAGCCGGTCCAGCCCGGCGCGGCCTTCCTTGCCTTCGCCAGCACCGATATCTTCGGCAATGGCATCGATGATCGCGAAGCCGTCCGGCTTGTTCGTGCCAATCGTTCCGGAAGGCCCTCGCCTCGCCCAGCCGACGCAATAGAGGCCCGGCAATATCCGTCCGTCGATATTGGCGAAGCGGCCACGACCATCTTCATAGGGCACGCCTTCGATCGGCGGCGTGCGATAGCCGATGCAGCTGATCACCATCTGGCAATCGAGATCGTAGCGTTCTCCGGTACCGACAGATCGCAGATCCGCGTCCAGTTCGGTCCTTTCGACGACCAGTTTCTCGACCTTGCCATCGCCCTGGATTGCAACCGGCATGGCGAAAAAGTCGAAGACAATCTCGATCGGTTTATGCTGCGCGTCATCTTCGATAATCTGGAAATTGCGCAAATGGGTGACCGATTTGCGCATGCCCGGATCAAGCACGGCATCGTCGTCCAGCTCCGGAAAATCAGCCGTTTCGACCACCGGTCTTGCCCGCTCCAACTGGCTCAGTTCACCCAGTTCCTTCGGCGTCATTGCAATCTGATGCGGCCCGCGCCTTCCGAGAAAAGTGATCTTTTCGACCTTGCTCTGTTTCAGCCCATCCAGAGCGTGGCCGACAATATCGCTGCCGGCGAATTCCGCTTCGGTCTTGGCCAAGATGCGCGCGACATCGAGCGCGACATTGCCGTTGCCGATGACCGCGACCGACCGGGCGTCGAGCGGCGGATCGAGATCCTTGAAATCGGGATGGCCATTATACCAGCCGACGAAGGCGGCGCTGCCGATGACCCCGTCCAGATCGCTGCCCGCGATGTCGAGAACCCGGTCATTCGGGGCGCCGGTCGCCAGCACGACGGCATCGTACAGGTCTTGCAGCTCCGCGACACTGACATCCTCGCCGACGGTGACATTACCGACGAAGCGGACATTGTCGCCGAGATTGGTTTTCTCGTAGCGCCGCGACACCGCCTTGATCGATTGATGGTCGGGTGCAACGCCGGTGCGGATCAGGCCGAAGGGAACGGGCAAGCGGTCGATAATGTCGACCGCGACATCGTCACCGAATTTCTTCTGGGCGGCTTCCGCCGAATAATAGCCCGCAGGTCCCGATCCGATGATCGCAATATGACGCATAGTCTTGCCTTCCCCATTCGCTGGCCCGATTAGCTGGAGCTCATGCTAACGCCATAATTTCAAAAGAAAAGCAAAAGGCGGCTGTCATTTTCGCGAGGCCGGAATATTGCGGGGCGAAGCCTAGCCGCCGACATTGGCGACATTGTAGCGCAGCGCTTCCTCGTTGGTCAGGCAGCGGCGGGTGGATCCGTCGCCATCCTCGGTTTTCACCGCATTGGTCCGGTACATGATCTCGGACAGCAATTTCCGCGACACGCCCATGCGGATCAGGAAATCATTATCCTCGGTCGCCAGCAGCGCGCTCTGCTGCTCGACTTCGCCGATCAGGCCGACCGTCGAGTCCGTGCCCATTTCGATGCTGTAATTGATCGCGTTGCGGTCGCCCGTCATGGTGAACATATGGACCATGAAATGGCCGCCGGGCTCGACGATCCGGGCCCTGCCCCCATGAAAACAAAATTGCAGGCGCTGAAACAGGTCCAGCCTGGGGAATTCGGGTAATGATCAGGGCATCGGATTGCCGGATCACCCGACCGGTTTCATTGCCGGCTCTCGCGTTGCCGCCGGAAGACCGCAGCCAGATTTCGGAAATGTCGGGATTGTCGGCCAGCATCTTGCGCATCCGTTCGGGCAGGCCCGTATCGACGGCTCCTTCGGCGAGCAAGACCTTGGTGCCGCCGATCATTTTCGGGGTCAGTTCCATCTTCTCGTTGGTCGACCAGTTCGGCGCGATCGGACAGGTCGGATTTTCGGGGTCCATGCCGGGTTTCACATCGGTAGCGCCCAAGGTGAAAAGCGAAGCGATGACGATGGCGGTTTTGATCGTTTTTTCATGTTCATGCCACGACTATATATCGTGATTCTCCGGGAGCTTTGCACATCCGCTTGGACACACGGGTTTCTTCGCCATCGACAATAGCAATATCTGTGATCGTCATGCAACTTGTACCGTCCGCCGTCTCGGTTTTCGCTGTCGCGGTGGAACTGCCCGAGACGCCGGGGCGGGTTTCGCTGGTCCACTGCGCGCTGGCGCCGGGTTCGCCCGAGCGGGTCACGCTGCGCGTCGCTTCCGCGGCCTGCAGCTGCTCGTCAGGTCGAGTCGGCACGCAATCGAATTGGTCAGCGTATCCGCCACTTCCGCCCGCGGGATATAGGTGCCGGCAACCCCCATATTCTGCGTGGCCCGCCGCGTGAAATCGCCGATCATATTGCCCAGTATCGATCTGCCGATGGCGCCTTTCGGATTGCTGGCACAATCATCACCCCCGGCCTTGGTATCCGGAGTCCCGCTGGTGGCCGGCGGCTTTTTGAACAGCCCGCCGAATTGCGCCGAAGCGGGCGAAGCAACGACCAGAGCCGTGACCACAGTCGCGGACACAAGTGGGGAAGCGAAACGGTGATTTTTACACGCATGACAAACCCTCGATGGCTATCAGAATATATATTCTACCATCTCTGCTTTCACCCGCAGTGGCCTTCATCACATCTGCTTCGAAAACAGGGATAGAAAAAGCGTAATATCCTGTTATCCTGCATGAAAAGATAGGACAGGTTGGACAATGGCGAAGAAAATTGCACGTTTCTGTTCGGCGATATTCCTCCTCGCTGTCGCTGCGGGATGCGACGAACAGCTCGCCGCCGAAGCGGGGGCCACATCCGGGACATTGCTGGTCGGCAACAAGGCGGAGGACAGCCTGAGCTTCATCGATCTGGCAAGCGGCAGTGAAATCGCGCGGCAGGATACCGGACACCAGCCGCACGAGATCGCGATATCCCCCGACGGCCGGCTCGCCGCGGTAGTCTCTTATGGCAGAGACACAATCGACATTTTCGACATAGCGGCAAGCGAGCGGATCGAAACCGTGTCCCTCGCGCCGAGCCAGCGACCGCACGGCATTTTGTGGCTCGACGACGGCCGGATCATCGCCACGACTGAGGGTAGCGACAATATCACCATCGTCTCTCCGCCGGACGGGGAAATCCAGAAACGCGAGATTTCAACGATATCCACCGGGCAGAAAGGCAGCCATATGCTGGTCGTGACACCGGACAAGTCGCGCGCCTTTGTCTCCAATATGCAGTCGGGCACGGTGAGCGTGCTGGATCTGCTGGCAGGCAAGAAAATTGCAGATCTGCCGGCCGGAACCGAACCGGAAGGACTGGCGATCACCCCCGACGGCGCAAGCGTCTGGGTCGCCGATCGCCGGGGCGATGTCCTGCGCGTCTTCGATGCGCGCAGCCTTAAGGAACTCGCCGCCATCGAGACCGGAAAATTTCCGATCCGCGTGGCATTCAGCCCCGATGGCACCACGGCCATCACCTCCAATCTCGGTGACGGCGCGCTCGGCTTGTACGATGTTGCGACGCGCAAGGCGACCGGCTCGATCGGTGTCAGCGGGGAAGCCGGTTCCCAGCAGGTCACTATTCTCTTTTCGCCGGATGGCAAAAAACTCTATGTCGCGGAAACCGGTCCTGATACGATCGCCGAAGTCGATCTTGCCGCCGGCGAGGTCATTCGGCGTTTCGAGGCCGGAGATGACGGGGATGGGCTGGGCATAGCCCCGGCAAGCGAAGCAGCACCAGACCAGATCAGATGAATATACCCCGGGTCGCGCCTTGGGAGATGAAAGTTGAAAAAGCCGTTTAACCGACTGCAGGCGCTGATGATAAAGGCGATGGCAGAAGCGTTGTTCCATAACCGGAAGATGGCGATCTCTGCCGATCAGGTGGTCGAAAATCTGCAGGAGCATTTTACCAATATCGAGGGCAAGAAGCCGGATGAAATCCGCATGGCGCTTTACGGGTTGCTGGTCGTTCTGGGTGGTCCGTTCTTTCTCGTCGCTTCTCCCAGAATACGAGCTAAGCTGATCAGCAGGCGGCTGCAGAAATCACGGATCGATTTCCTCCAGGACATTGCTCGTACCAAGGGTGTCATACTGGCTGGCTATTACGGCCACTGGGAGCACGGCGATGAAGAGGAGAATTTCGACAATCCGATCTTTGCCGATCTCGATTTCGAACTGCCGGCGCAGCGTGACCGCTCTGCGCCGGGCGAGCGCCCGGTCCGCCGCGACACCCGCCGCGATCTGACAGCAAAATATTTGTCGGCCATGGCGCCGTTCCGGAAGAAGCAGACGTGATCGTGATCGGATCGGGTGCGGGCGGCGCCGTGGCTGCGGCGGCCGTTGCCGACGAGGGTCATCGAGTGTTGATCATAGAGGCCGGCAGCCATTATCCGTCGTCGCGCCTGACCCATGAAGAAGCCCGGATGACCGCGCGCCTGTTCAAGGATGGCGGGCTGCAGACGACAGCCGACCGCGATATCATCGTGTTTCAGGGCCGTGTGGTTGGCGGTTCGACCGTCATCAACAACGGCATCTGCCTTCGGATGAAACAGGAAGGCCTGGTCCATCCGGAGGCCGAGGATGTATTCGAAACCTGGGCCAGACTGGGCGCGCCGATAAGCGAAGCCAGTCTGGCTGCGAGCTATGATGCGGTCGAGCAGGCGCTGGATGTCACCCAGATCGACGCGATCACCGGTCGCAATAACGGTCCACATTTGATCGACGGCTGGAACAAATATGCCGCACAGTCGGCTGACCCGAAAGATCGTACCGCCATTACCGCATGGTTCCGGAAAACTATGGCCCCCCGACGCCAGAAAGCGAGTGTATCTATTGCGGCTATTGCAACACCGGCTGTCCCTACGGCCGGAAAAAGCGATGCCGGAAAGCTATCTGGCCCATGCGACCAGCGATGCGCGCAAAAAGCCGGCCCGGATACTGGACCGCGCCGAAGCAACAGAAATCCTGTGGCGCGAGGGGGCCAATGGCAAGCGGGTTGCCGACGCCGTCGAAGTCAGACTGAAAAATGGCGGCAAGCGCGTCATTCGAGCCCGCAAGGGCGTGGTGGTAGCCGCGGGCGCGCTGGCTTCCAGCAATCTGCTCTACAACAGCGGAATTTTGCAGTCGGGCAGCAATATCTCGCTCAACATCGCCTGCCCGGTTGTTGCGCTGATGCCCGAAGGCACACAGGTCAACGCATGGAACGAAGACCAGATGGCGACCTATATCGATCGCGGTGACTATCTGATCGAGAGCCATTTCCAGCCGCCGATGAGCATGGCGATGCTGGTACCCGGCTGGTTCGAGGACCATTATGAGCGGATGAGAAACTATAACCGGCTGGTGTCGGCTGGCGTCCTGTTTCCGGCCGACCGGCTTGGGTACATGGACCATGGCAAGCTCAAGCTGAAAATCGGCGAGAAAGAGCTGGCCCTGTTGCGCCGCGCACTGGCGACGATGACCAAAGTCCATTTCCTCAACGGCGCAATCGAGGTCTACCCTGCCCTGCTGCGCGGCCAGACTCTGACCAGCGACATGAGCCATGACGAGATCGATGCCTTTTTCGATAAGGCAATCGTCGAGCCGGACGATGTCGTGCTTTCCAGTTCCCATCCTCACGGCGGCAATGCGATCCACGAAGACCCGCACAAGGGCGTCGTCGATCTCAACCAGCGGGTCCACAATACGACCAATTGCTATGTCGCCGATGCCAGCGTGATGCCGAGCTGCATCCGCGTCAACGCGCAACTCACCACGATGGCGATGGCGCACAGGGCGATGGCGGGGAAAAGACGCTTCGGCTAGTCTTCGAAGCTGAAGTCGGGCAACGACTGGAATGCGCTTCTCAGTGCATCACCCCATCCTTCGGAGATCGTCTGGAAATAGGGATCGTCTTTTTCGATCCGTTGCTGGTGTGTAATCGCAAAGCTGTCGGCTTCATAGACCTGCATATCGAGCGGCAAATCCACCGCCAGATTGGCTCTTATCGTTGAATCGAAAGAGACCAGCAACAGTTTCACGGCATTTTCGAAAGACATTTCGGGATCGAAGCCGCGAACCAATATCGGCCGGCCGTATTTGGTTTCGCCGCTCTGGAAAAACGGGCTGTCATCGCTCGCTTCAATGAAGTTGCCAGCCGGATAGATCATGAATAGCCGCGGATCACTGCCGTGGATCTGGCCCCCGACGATCAGCGTGGCGCCAAAGGGCGACTTGGCCTCCTGCCCCTCGCGGGAATAGGTTTTGACCACTTCGCGCAAGGTGTCGCCGATAATCGTCGCGACCTGAAACATCGACGGGGCCTGCAGGATCGACGGATTGCGGTCGTCGGGATGCTTGCCGCGTTCGTCCAGCAGGCTCACGACGGCCTGGGTGGTGGCCAGATTGCCCGCCGAAAGCAGCGTGATCACGCGATCGCCCGGCACTTCCCAGCTGGTCAGTTTCTTGACCTGGGCGATATCATCGACACCGGCGTTGGTGCGCGTATCCGACATGAAAACAAGGCCGCGTTTCATCCGCAGTGCCACGCAATAGGTCATTGGTAATGTTTGTCCCTGATTAGAATTGCCTGTCTCTCTACTGCTGCACCTGCAGGCTGACAATCATATCCTCGCTGCCCGCACCATAACGCAATCCGGTAATTGGCGATGCATCGCGATAATCCAGGCCCGTTGCGATACGGACATAGCGCTCGTCAGGCGAATAGCCATTGGATATGTCGAAGCCGACCCAGCCGATATGTTCGACATAGGCTTCCGCCCAGGCGTGTGTCGCATCCTGGTCGACACGGTCGCTCATCATCAGATATCCGGAGACATAACGGGCCGGAAAGCCGAGCGAGCGGGCCGCCGCGCAGAAGATATGGGCGTGATCCTGACAGACGCCACCGCCGATGGCGAGCGCCTGCTCCGCAGTGGTCTCGGCATCGGTCTTGCCCGTTTCGTAGGCAACCTTGTCGGTGACTGCCGCCGAAAGGGCGTGCAGCCGGACTATGTCATCCTCATAATCCTGATCCAGCGATGCGACCAGTCTGGCGATTTCATCCTCCGGCCTCGTAAGCGCGCTTGCCCGCTTGAAATACCACAAGGGCGCAAATCCCGCATGCCTGCCGATGACCCCGCTGCCGTCGCTATTCTCCACCTCGCCGGTGCAGCGGATGATGATCTCGCTGCGCCCGCGCTCGATATTGATCAGATCGACATGGTTGCAATGCTGGTCCTCGAACGACAATTCCAGCGCTCCGCCCTCGATCTCGATATTCCAGTCGACGATCCGCTGTCCGGCTCTCTCCTTCGGGCGGAGGCGCAATTGTTGCAGGCCATATTGCACAGGCTTGTCGTAATTATAGCGGGTCTCGTGTTCAATTTTCAGCAGCATGTTCAGCTAATCCTGTCTTGAAAATTATAGTCGCTCTCGATCTGCGCCGCGAGGCTGTTGTTGGCCGCCAGAAATTCGACAATGAACTCGTGCAGCCCGCCTTCGAAAATATTCTGGACCGGCTGGCCGAGCAGCCGGTTGCAAATATCGGTGGCAAGCCGGTGGGAGGTGACTTCGCTGCCATATTCGCTTTCCAGATATCCGAGATTGTCGGATATCTGGGCGTAGCAGAATGCCAGCGACCGTGGCATCTGGCGATGCAGGATCAGATATTCGGCGACGCTCAGGGCGCTGATGTCCGAACCGTTGAGCCAGCGGTAGGACCGTTGCGCGGACACCGATCGCAATATCGTTTCCCACTGGACATTATCGACGGCGGTGCCGATCTGGGCGATTGAAGGCAGCAGCAGATAATATTTGACGTCCAATATCCGGGCAGTGCTGTCGGCCCGCTCGATGAACGTACCGAGCCGGATGAAATTGAACCCGTCGTTGCGCAGCATCGTCCCCAGTACGGCGCCGCGGACCAGCGAACTTTGCTTGCGGATAACCGCCAGCACCTCGGGCAAATCCCGTTCGTCCACCGGATTGGCCAAGGCCGTCTTCAGGTTCATCCAGGCTTCGTTGGTGGCTTCCCAAACCTCCCGGGTCAGGGCAATCCGTCCGGTGCGCGCGCTGTCCCGCGCCTGTTTGATCAGCGAGATGACGCTGCCGGGATTGTCCTTGTCGCGCAAGAGATAGTCGATCACCTTGGCCGAACTATAATCGGCATGTTTGGCCAAATAACTTTTCTTGGCGCCCGACGAGGCCAGGATGGACGCCCATTCGTCGGACGCAGACGAGGAGTGGGTCAGCGCGATGCGAAAGCCCGCCTCGATCAGACGCGCACTATTCTCCGTCCGCTCGAGCAGACGCGACATCCAGAACAGACTGGCGGCGGTTTTGCCTAGCATGATCCCTGCCCCCTCATTCTTCCAGCACCCAGGTATCCTTGGTCCCCCCACCCTGGCTGCTGTTGACCACCAGAGATCCCTCGGTCATCGCAACGCGGGTGAGACCGCCGGGCGTGATGTCGATCCGGTCGGGCGAGACCAGCACGAACGGCCGCAGATCGACATGCCGTGGCGACAGACCCTTTTCGGTAAAGATCGGCACGGTCGAAAGCGCCAGCGTCGGCTGGGCAATATAATTGCTGGCATTGCCGATCAGCTTGGCACGGAAATCCTCGACTTCCTTCTTGGACGCCGCCGGGCCGACGAGCATGCCATAGCCACCCGATCCGTGCACTTCCTTGACCACCAGCTCGGCGAGATGTTCCAGCACGTAGTCCAGCTGATCCTTCTCCGAACAGCGCCATGTCGGGACATTCTCCAGCAGCGGTTTCTGGCCGGTGTAAAATTCAATAATGTCCGGCATGTAGGAATAGAGCGCCTTGTCATCGGCAATCCCGGTGCCAGGCGCGTTGGCGATGGTGATCCCGCCGGACCGGTAGACATCCATGATCCCGGGCACACCGAGCATCGAATTGGGCAGAAAATTCAGCGGATCGAGATAATCGTCGTCGATCCGCCGGTAAATCACATCGATCGGCGTATAGC
>NZ_PYIA01000066.1:0-14899 GCF_013265645.1 Sphingopyxis sp. BSNA05
CCCTGCCTGCGCAGGGGTACTAGTTGCCCTGCAATCGTGACGCCGTTTCCTGGATCAGCGCGATCATATTGGGAATGCCCTGGGTCCGGTTCGAACTCAGCTGGTTCTTCAGGTCAAAAGGCGTCAGCACTGCCGCGATATCGGTGTTGATGATAGCGTCTGCGGTCTGATCCTGTACCGTTTCCAGCACCAGCGCGATGATGCCCTTGGTGATCGCAGCATTGCTGTCGGCCAGAAAATGCAGGCGTCCGTCATCCAGTTGCGTGGGATAGACCCAGACCGAAGCGGAACAGCCGCGCACCAGCGTCGCATCGGTTTTCAGCGCGTCCGGCATCGGATCGAGCTGCTTGCCGAGATCGATCAGCAGGCGGTAGCGGTCATCGGGTTCGAGGAATTCATATTCTTCGATCAGGTCGTCAATTTTGCTCATGGGCAGGGCGGTTAGCAGGGCTTTGCTCAGACGTCATCTGTTTAAAAGGGTCCGTTCGTGCTGAGCTTGTCGAAGCACGGATTTGCGCGCGAGGCCGACCCTTCGACAAGCTCAGGGCGAACGGGGTCCCGTTAAAGCTCCACGCCCGCCGCAATCGCTTCCAGCTTGCGTATACGTTCCTTGAGGTCGGCAACCTCGATTCGCGATGTCGCGGTGGGGGGATTATCCTCGCGACGCTGCTCGATTTCGCGGGACTTGAGCGCGATCCAGTCGCGCCAGCCACGCAGGGCGACCAGCGCCAGGACCGTCAGTCCGATCAGCGAAAAAGCCGCGGTGATCATATAAAAAGCAGGTTCTTGCATCATGCTTGTCCTTCCACTTCCCGGACCGGCTTACCGGTCGCGCAATTTTTCGATCTCGTTTTCCAGTTCCCGGGCCCCGCGATCGTCGGTGGCGATCTTCTCCAGCACCGCGACGCGTTCCTTGAGATATTTGACATCTTCCTGCAGTCGACCAGCATCTTGATTCTGCGCGGCAATCTCGTTGCCATGCTGGTCTTCGATAATTCCATTTTGCGCCCGGTAACGGGTGCTCAGCACTTTGCCGATCGTCACAACGATGATGATGGCAACGACCATTTCAAACGGATTCATTAAAACACTCCCTCAAATTTTTCGCGTGCCGGTCAGCGACTGCGCAGCTGCTCAATCTCGCTTTCCAGCTGCCGGGTGCTGTGGCCGTCGGTGGTAATCTGTTCGAGCACGGCAACGCGCTCCTTCAGATATTTCAATTCCTCCCGCATCCGCTCCGCATCGGCGTCGTGGCTTCCGGGAAACTCGCCCCGCATCTTGATCAGCTTGCGCTGGTGACCGGTCCAGATGGCAAAGCCTGCTACGGCGAAGGCTCCAAATGGTATCAGTAACGCGATAATCCCTTCCATCGATTCAATCCCTTCAGTTCGCGCGCTTGTCGCGCAGCTGTTCAATTTCCTGTGTCAGCCGATGGCTGTCATCGGTGACAATCCGTTCGACATTGGCGAGCCGGTCTTTCATCGAGCCGATTTCGGCGCGCAGTTCGGCATTTTCGTTGGTCAGCAATTTGACCCGCTCGACCGCTTCCTTGTCGGTCTTGGGATAGACGGACTTGCCCCACTGGTTTTCGAGGGGATAGCCGTTCTTGATCCGCATCCAGGTGGTCAGGACCCAGCCGCCGACCGCGATGGCAGCGACCGTCGCGATAATTGGTGCGAGCTGTGTGATCATGGCGATCTTTTCCGGATCCATCAGTTCTTCTCCCTCAGTGCTTCAATTTCGTCTGCTGTGCGTTTCGCCGGATCGGTAGCGATCCTTTCGAGGACCTGGAGCCGTTCCTGCAAGCGGTCGATCTTGCCGACCAGCTCTGCATTCTCGTTCGAGAGAAGCTCGATTTTGCGCTGTTCGTTAGGATCAGCCTTGCTGCTCTTTCCGCCCCATTCATCTTCCAGTTCATAGCCATGTTTGGCTCTGATCCAGTTGTTGATGATCCATCCTCCGTAGCTGACGGCGATGATGGCGATTACAAATTCGGGGCTCCCCCAATCCATATCAATTCTCCCTGTTCCGGCGTCTAGCGCAGATTTTCAATTTCGTTCGACAGAGTCGTGTTCTTGCTGGTGTAGTAAAGTTCCATGTCGGCCAGCTTGCGGTCGATCTCGCGGAAACGCGACTTGATATCGCGGGTCGTGCGGCGGGGCGACTGGCGCACGCCCTGCCAGAATTTCGTGTCTTCCGGATCGCTCAGATACATGCCGACCGGTTTCGGTTCGGATATTTTTGCCGCGACCCAGTAAGCAACCAGCGTCCAGGGGAAAGCGAAGGTCACTGTAGCAATGATCGCTGCAAGCCGGACCCAGGCGACATTGATCCCGGTATAGTCGGCGATCCCGGCGCAGACACCGCTCCATTTTGCGCGCTGCTTGTCGAGATAGAATTTCGTGCGTGAGGAGCTCATGATGGGTGCCTTTCTTTCTTCAGAAGCTCGTCAAAATTTTCGAGCGTTGGGGCTTGTTCGGCTTGCGATGCCGGCAGAGCGGATTGACGCCAGTCGGGGTTGTCCGCTGCCATGATCCGTTCGATGGTTTCCATCCGGTCGTCCAGACGGCGGGCCATGTGGTGCAGTTCTTCTAGCAAATGTTCGTCTTCATTGGTGATGGTCGCGGCGGTTTTCCATTTGGTCACATAGTGGAAAATCAACCAGGGCAGACCGATGAACAATGTTCCCATCACGATGGGAATGATGATGAGTTCTTCCTGCATTATGCGTCACCTTTTTTCATGGCCGCCTTCATGGCTTCCAGTTCTTCATCAACCTTGTCGCTGGATTCGAGCGCAGCGATCTGGTTTTCCAGGCTCTGCGGCTCTCCGCCCATGCCAAGCGCATCGGCGCGGCCTTCGGCGAAATCGACCTGGCGTTCGAGATATTCAAAACGGGAGAAGGCATCGTGGACCTTTTCACCATTATACATTTCGCGCAGCTTCACGCGATTCTCTGCGCTTTCCAGCCGGTTGACCAGGCTGCTCTGGCGCGAGCGGGCTTCCTGCAGCTTCTTCTGCAGTTTCGCGATGTCGCCTTCAGAGGAACGAAGCGCGTCATCAAGAACCTTGATTTCGGCTTTCAGCTGGTCAGCCATATCTGCAGCCTTGCGCTTTTCGACCAGGGCGGCCTTGGCAAGATCTTCGCGATCCTTTGAGAGCGCGAGCTGGGCCTTTTCGCTCCAGTCTTCGGTTAGATGGTCGAGCTTGTCGATGTGACGGCGCATTTCCTTCTGGTCGGCAATCGTGCGGGCTGCGGAAGCGCGAACTTCAACCAAAGTCTCTTCCATCTCCAGAATGATCATGCGGATCATTTTCGAGGGGTCTTCGGCCTTGTCCAGCATGTCGGTGACGTTGGCGGCGATAATGTCGCGCGTCTTGAAAAATACCTGCCATGTACATACTCCGGTTGGATCTGTGGTTGGGTTTGAACTTGTTCGAACCTTCGCTCGTGTCCTGCTCTACATCAACCTGATGAATTTCAAAAGGTGGCCGGGACCTCACTTCGACAAGGGGGAAAGAAGGGGACCCGGCCATTTTGTCTGTCACGCCCGATAACCTATGTTAACGAAGCTGACAGCGGGGGACTCGGACTGGTTTTTCACCATATTGCCTTCGGCCTGTGCAGGCCCGACGGCGCTGATCAATATCATCGCGCTGAAAAGCAGGATCGAGACGATCGCGGAAATATCGGTGCGGCTCATTTTGTTCAGGGCTGGCATGGTGTTCTCCAGTGGTTGTGTTCCTATATGAAACCAACATTGCAGAAGCCGTGCCAACTTGTTTAAGATATTGAAAATAAAAGAAATATCAATTTTCTGCGGGTTGCGTGCATAGTATTAATTGCTATTTAGTGGGATTTTACACTATATCTTGGCCATGGAACGCGAAGGTCAATTTGTCGGCGAATCGGGCGCCTTTCTCGATGCGGTGGAAAAAGCCAGCCGGGCCGCGCCGCTCAACCGTCCCGTGCTTGTGGTCGGTGAGCGCGGCACTGGCAAGGAACTTATTGCAGAACGTCTTCACCGGCTCAGCATGCGTTGGGACGGGCCGTTTATCACGCTCAATTGTGCCGCCATGCCGGAGACCCTGATCGAAGCCGAACTGTTCGGCCATGAGGCTGGTGCCTTCACCGGCGCGACCAAGGCGCGGGTAGGGCGGTTTGAAGAGGCCGACGGCGGCACATTGTTCCTTGACGAACTGGGGACATTGTCCACCGGCGCGCAGGAGCGGTTGCTGCGGGCGGTGGAATATGGCGAAATCACGCGGATCGGATCGTCCCGGCCGCAGCGCGTCGATGTCCGCATCGTCGCGGCAACCAATGCCGACCTGCCGAAAATGGCGGAAGAGAATAAATTCCGGGCCGACTTGCTCGACCGGCTGTCGTTCGAGGTGGTGACGCTGCCGCCGCTGCGCGTGCGCGAAGGCGATATCCCGGTGCTGGCCGACTATTTCGGTCGCCGGATGGCGGCGGAACTGGAATGGCCGTCCTGGCCCGGCTTTGGCCGGCTCGCGTCCGAGGCCCTGAACCGCCACAACTGGCCGGGCAATGTGCGGGAATTGCGCAATGTGATCGAGCGCGCGGTCTATCAATGGAATGATCACAGCAGAGCGGTCGACCATGTCGTGTTCGATCCGTTCGAATCTCCCTGGAAACCGCGCGAGATGCAGGCTGAGCAGAAAAGCGAACCGGCCAAGCAGCCGGTTGGCGAGACCGCACCCGCGCGCGTCGAGACTGCTGCCAATGACATTGCGTTCGACGGCATCGATGACATGAAAGCGGCGGTGGAAGCCTTTGAAAAGCGGATATTGGAGGCTGCGCTGGCCAAGTCGCGCTATAATCAGCGGCACACTGCCAAGCGCTCAACCTGACCTATGACCAGTTGCGCCATTCGCTGAAACGGCATGATCTGCTGGGCACATGAAAAAGGGGGCCGCCAAGCCCCCTTCAACATGCTTCCAGATCTTCCAATATTACCCCATATTGGCGTTTACCCCATATTGGCGTTTACCCCATATTGGCGTTTACCATCGTGTAGAACATCGGCAGCGAAAGCAGCACATTGGTGCGCGACGCCATCATAGCGATCTTGCCTGCAGAGGCTTTCTGGTCAGCCGTGGCTTCGACAATGCCGAGGACCTTCTTCTGGTTCGGCCAGATGATGAACCAGACATTGGCCGCCATGACGATGGCGATCCACATGCCAACACCGATCAACGTATATCCTGACTGTAGCGTCATTGCCTGGTGAACCCAGCCGCTGACCCATGCGACATACAGGCCGGTGACCACGGTGAGCAAGGCGGCCCAGCGGAAATAGAAAAGGACTTTCGGTGCGATATGCTTGCCGACTGCGGGCTTGAGCTCGTCCGGAATAGTTGGCATCAGCGGCACCTGAACAAAGTTCAGATAGTAAAGCAAACCAATCCAGAGCACCCCGAAGAACAGGTGCAGCCAGCGGCCGATTGTGTTGCCGTTGACCATATCGCCATCAAGGCCAAACATCAGTGCGATTGCCGCGATCAGTCCGACAATCATCACCGCATTCAGATTTCCAAAAACTTCGCCATTATATTCCCCCCAGTGAGCTTTTTACAATTAGGCTTTAACTTTATGCAAGCACCCGGCCGATGTCACGAAAATGGATTTTGAGCGCGCCAGGGTGAATAGAGAGATATTTATCCTTGCATCTTTTCCGCTATTCATGCGTTGAAGCACCACGTCTCAAAAATTATGGAGAAAAGACACTATGGCTTTCGAACTTCCCCCGCTCCCTTATGAAAAACCGCCTTCGGCGACCTGATATCCGAGGACACCTTCAACTATCATCACGGCAAGCATCACAATGCCTATGTCAGCAAGACCAATGACGCGATCGAGGGCACCGATCTTGAGGGCAAAAAGCTTTCGGAAGTCATCAAGGCGGCAGACGGCGGCCTGTTCAACAATTCCGCACAGGTCTGGAACCACAGCTTCTACTGGCTCTGCCTGTCACCGGAAAAAAGGAAATTACCGGCGAACTGAAAGATCGGCTGGAAAGCAGCTTCGGTTCGATCGACGAATTCAAGAGCAAGTTCAAGGACGAAGCGACCGGTCATTTCGCCAGCGGCTGGGCCTGGCTGGTGCTGGATGGTGACGAATTGAAGATCACTTCCTATCACGATGCCGACACGCCCGTGGCGCATGATGTGAAACCTGTGCTGACGCTCGATGTCTGGGAACATGCCTATTATCTGGACTACCAGAATGCGCGTCCGGACTATGTGTCCGCGCTGCTCGACAATGCGATCGACTGGGACTTTGTTGCCCTGAACCTCGATGGAGACGGCGTCAGCCGCGCCGACCAGGGCTAAAATCAGCCTCCGCTACAAATTCAAGCCGCGTCCTGGCCTTCAGGGCGCGGCTTTTCTTCTATCGAAAAGCCGTGCTTCATCAGCATCGGAATATTCGCCATGGCAAAGATGAACGATGCCGTGGTCACGCCCCAGACCTTGATCGTCAGCCACCAGTCAAAGGTCAACGTAGCCACCATCAGTTCGTTGACAACCGCCATGGCCGTGAAAAAGAGCGCCCAGTTGCGCGACAATTTCAGCCAGCCCTCGTCGGTCAGACCCTCAAATGCCGCCTGCAAAAGGCTTTTCAGCATGGCCTTGCCGCGCAACAGGCCGCCGAACAATATCAGGGCAAAGCGGCATAGATGATGGTTGGCTTGTGCTGGATGAACCGCGGATCGTTGAAATAGATGGTGAGGGCGCCGAAACCCAGAATGAGGATCGCGGACATCCACATCATCGGCGAAACTTTGCCCAGCTTCCATTTGGAAATACCCATCGCGATGACGATCGCGATCATGAAGGCAATCGTGCCGTAAATGGCAGAGGTAATCGGATTGCCCTCTGGCGCGCCGAACTTGTAGACCAGAAAGAATATCAACAGGGGGCCGAAATCGAGCGCGAAGCTCAGACCTCTATGGTCTTTCGGGATTTCTTCGATGGCGGTGGCTTCGGTCATTTTTCTATCCCGGCTATGGCTGCGGCCAGATCTTCGGCCTTGAAGGGGCGCAGGTCCTCTATTTTCTCTCCGACCCCGATGGCATGGATCGGCATTCCAAACTGTTTTGCGGCCGCCACCAATACGCCGCCACGGGCGGTGCCGTCGAGCTTTGTCATGATCAGGCCGGTAACCTTGGCGACATCCCGGAAAACCTCGATCTGGGACAGGGCGTTCTGGCCGGTCGTGGCATCCAGCACCAGTACCACATTATGCGGTGCCGCCGGATTGAGCCGGCCAAGCACGCGCCGGATCTTGTCCAGTTCATCCATCAACTCGCTGCGGTTCTGCAGCCGCCCGGCTGTATCGACGATTAACACGTCAATACCGGTCGCGGTGGCCTGTTTGACGCCTTCATAGACTATGCTGGCGCTGTCGCCGCCCTGCGGTCCGCTGATGATCGGAATGCCCAGCCGTTCGGCCCAGACTTTCAGCTGACCGATGGCCGCTGCCCGGAACGTATCGCCCGCCGCCAGCATCACGCCATAATCCTGTTCGAGAAACAGATGCGCCAGCTTGGCGATGGTTGTGGTCTTGCCCGAACCATTGACGCCAATCACCAATATTACCTGGGGCCTGGGAAAGGCGTCAATTTCCAGCGGGATTGCTACGGGTTCCAGTATCGCGGCGATTTCGCGCTGGATGATTTCCTTCACCGCTTCTTCGGTCAGGCCTTTTTCAAATCGCTCGACCGCAAGCTTTGCCCGGATCGAAGCCGCGGTGGCGGGACCAAGGTCAGACATGATCAGCGCATCCTCGATATCGTCGAGCGTGGCCTCGTCCAGCTTGGCCTTGGTTACCAAACCGGCCAGATTCTCGGTCAGCCGCGATGATGTCTTGCTGAAGCCGCCGAACAGACGGTCTTTCCAACTATTTTTCTCGGTCACGCTAACATCCTGCCAATCAATTGTTTGTCCTGCACGTCGATGATCTCGACCGGAACTATTTCACTCTTGCCTGCCGGAGCATCAAATCGAACACGGGCAAAATTTTCCGAATAGCCGGAATTCCCCGAGAGCTCCGCCAGTATATTCTGTTTCGAGCCGACCAGCGACTGACGCCATGATCGTGCGCGCCGGCTGACTGCCGCCCGCAATGTCTTTGCTCGTTGCTTGATTACCTGCCCGTCGACCTGCGGCATTTTCGCGGCGGGTGTACCCTGTTTGGGCGAGTAAGGGAAAATATGGCCGTGGACAATGTCGCACTGGTCGATGATCGAGAGGCTGTTGGCGAACATGGCGTCATCTTCGGTGGGAAACCCGGCGATAATATCCGCGCCGATGGCGATTTCCGGCCTTCTGGCTTTTAGCCGCTCAACCAGTGCAATCGCTTGCTCACGGCTGTGCCGACGCTTCATCCGTTTGAGAATCATGTTGTCGCCCGACTGGAGCGACAGATGGACATGGGGCATGAGCCGCGCTTCACCGGTAAGCAGGTCGAACAGGCGATCATCAATCTCGATGCCGTCAAGCGAGGACAGCCTGAGCCGCGGCAGGCCGGGGACATGTTTCAAGATACGCTCGACCAGCATGCCCAGCGTCGGTTCACCGGGCAGGTCCGGTCCGTAGCTGGTGACATCGACACCGGTCAGCACGACTTCCTGAAAGCCCTGATCCACCAGAGCCTGAATCTGGCTGACCACTTCGCCCGCCGGCACTGACCGGCTGTTTCCGCGGCCGTAGGGAATGATGCAGAACGTGCAGCGATGGTCGCAGCCATTCTGGATTTCCACGAACGCGCGGGACCGGTCGGCAAAGGCGCTGACCATGTGCGGTGCGGTCTCCGTAAGCTGCATGATATCGGAGACGCGGATGTCCGGGCGATTGCTTTGCAGACCGAGCTTGAAGTTGGCCGCGTCATATTTGTCGACATTGCCAACCACCGCGCTGGTTTCCGGCATGTCCGCGAACATTGCCGGATCGACTTGCGCGGCGCAGCCGGTGACGATGATATTCTTGTCCGGATTGTCTTTCTTCGCCCGTCTTATCGCTTGCCGGGTCTGCCGCACCGCTTCATTGGTCACCGCGCAGCTGTTGACGATGATCAGATTATCGCCGTCGATATTGTTGGCGGCCAGATTCTGCCGCAACGTCTCGCTCTCCGCGATATTGAGCCGACAGCCCATGCTGATCATTTCCGGTGCGTTCATCCGAACTGGGACCAGTCAGCTTCACCCGCAAAGACATAGGTGGTCGGACCCTGCATCTGGATTGTTTTGCCGTCTTCCCAGCTGATCACCAGTGAACCGCCCGGCAAATCGACCTGTACAGGGCTGCTAACCAGACCGCGCCTGATCGCGGCGACAGCGGTCGCGCAGGCTCCGGTGCCGCAAGCCCGGGTCAGGCCCACGCCGCGCTCCCAGACGCGCAAATGGATGGTGCCGTCCACAATATGGGCTACATTGACGTTCACTTTGTCGGGAAATAGCGGATCCACTTCGATCATCGGTCCCAGACGGTCCAGTTCAACAATTTCGCTATCGTCGACAAAGAAGATCACGTGCGGGTTGCCGACATTGACGGCGGCAGGATTTTGCAGATCCTCCCAGCCAAGCGGCATGGCGAGCGTATCCATGGCATAGGCGAGGGGGATGGACTGCCACTCGAAACGGGGCTTGCCCATGTCGACGATCGCACCGTCCTCGGTCGCGCTTCCGACGATGATGCCGCCGGCAGTCTCGATCCGGGTTTCCGCGCCGATCAGTTTGGCGACGCAGCGGCTGGCATTGCCGCAGGCTTCGACTTCGCTGCCGTCTGCATTGAATATCTGCATTTCTACATCGGCCTTGTCCGACGGACGCAGGATGATCAGCTGGTCGCATCCCATCCCGCTGCGCCGGTCAGCAATGGCCGTGACCTGCGCGCCGGACAGGGTCAGTTCCTCCTCGCGCGCATCGATGATGACAAAATCATTGCCCAAACCGTGCATTTTGTGGAAGCGTCCTGTGGTCATGAGTGGCGATTTAGGGATGCCGTTCCCGGGAGTCCAGCAATTCGGCTCGCAATTGCCTGTCGCAAACCATTCTAGCTGGCTTTTTGCATGAGGTCCTTGTCAGAAGGCGGCGGACCGGGGGCGGCTTGTGCCGCCGCCGCGTCTTCCAGTTCCCCCGCCGGCAGCAGATTGCGCTTGGCCAGAATCTTGCGCGTTTCCGGGACCGTCAGCGGGCGTCCGTAATGCCAGCCCTGACCCTGGGCACAGCCGATGCTGCGCAGCTCGTTTTCGGTGTCCTTGTCTTCGATACCTTCGGCGGTGATCGGCAGGCCAAGGCTCTCGCCGAGGCCATTGATGGCTTTTACAATGGCCTTGCTTTCGGCATTGCCGAGAAGCGATGAGACAAAGCTGCGGTCGATCTTTATCCGGTCAAACGGCAAGGCCCGCAGATGGGCAAGGGAGCTATAGCCGGTACCGAAATCATCCAGCGCGATCTTGATGTCCTGATTTTTCAGGCTGCCGACGATCGACTGCGCGAGGCTGAGATTTTCGAACAGCGCGCTTTCGGTGATTTCGATTTCAAGCCGGCTCGGCGGGAATCCGGTTTCGACGAGCAATTTGACGATTTTCTGCGCCAGCCAGGGATCGAGCAGCTGGACCGGCGAGATATTGACGGAAATCGTTACGGACGCGTCCCAATATTTCGCATGGTCGAGGGCCTGCCGCATGATGCTGAGCGAAAGATCGCCGATCATCCCTGTCTCTTCGGCGATCGGGATGAATATTTCAGGCGAGATCAGCCCCTGTGTGGGGGATTCCCAGCGGGCCAGAACTTCAAAACCGGTCAATTTGCCGGTCGCGAGATCAATCTGTTGCTCGAAATAGGGAACGAATTCCCCGTTCGGTATGCCCATTCGCATGCCGGTTTCCAGCAAACTGCGCGTTTGCAGTTCCTGCTCCATATTCGCGTCAAACCAGCAATGACGGTTCCGTCCCTGCTTTTTCGAACTGTACATGGCGATGTCGGCGCGGCGCATCAACAGGTCGACACCTTCCGATTCCGAATCATAGCGTGACATGCCGATGGAAGTGGTCACAGCAAGCTCTATACCGTTCTCTACGATCGGTGTTGCGATGGCTTCGATAAGATCGTCGGCGATCCGTTCGACCATTCTCGGCTGCTCCGGATCGAATACAAAGGCGCAGGCAAATTCGTCACCGCCGAGGCGGGCGAGCAGATTATGGGGTGGCAAGACCTGCAAAAGGCGGGCTGCCACCTGCTTGAGCACGGCGTCGCCGGCGCTATGGCCATGCACATCGTTGATGGTTTTGAAATTGTCGAGATCGAGCATCATGAATGTGATGCTCTTTTTGCCGTTGCGCGAGGCTGATCATTTCCGCCGTTTTTCGCCGATCGTACGGCGGTTGAGCAAACCGGTGAGCGGGTCGGTCACGGCCAGCGAATGCGCCCGCTGTTCGGCGGCGGCCCGTTCCTCGACTTCCCGCGTCAGGTCCTTGTAGCGGCGCCAGCCGAACAGGATCAGGGCGATGTTGAGCAGGAAAGCGGGGACCAGGACGTTGTCACCCGCTCTGGTCTGTCCGGTAATGGAATCGATAGCATCGGACAGCACCGTACCGCCGGTGCCGGCAAACATGAGTATCGCCAGAATGACAATGGCGCCGGTCACAACATCGCGGCCAACGGATATCTTGTACCCGTTTTTCATCAACCTGAGATGTTGGTCGGCTGCTGGTCGAGCCATAGTTGTTTTCCCGCTGTTGCCGGAAGGCTTTTGCCGAACAGTTCTCAATTTCTGGTTAACGGCTGTTCATATCTTCCAAAATCCGCACTTGCGATATCGCGGGAACTGCACTAATAGACCGCCACATCAGGCAATGCTTGTATTGCCAATCCAGTTTAGAGTTCGAAAAACTCACACGTCGATCAGCGAGGTTTCGCCCATCGGCGCTTTTTGCGTTGGCCTGAAACCGGGCCGTTTGGAAGTTAGAAAGGCGGTAACATGTTCGATAAGTTAAGCGACCGCCTTGGCGGAGTCTTCGACAAGCTGCGCGGCCGGGGTGCGCTACGGGAAGAAGATGTTCGCGGCGCGATGCGCGAAGTGCGGATTGCCTTGCTCGAGGCCGATGTCGCGCTGCCGGTCGTCAAGGATTTTGTCGAGAAGGTAACCGAGAAAGCGGTCGGCCAGTCGGTTCTCAAATCGGTGACCCCCGGCCAGCAGGTGGTGAAGATCGTCAATGACGGTATTGCCGAAATGCTGGGTTCCGAGGTTAGTGCGCTTGAACTGTCGGTAGCGCCGCCCGCCATCATCATGATGGTCGGTCTGCAGGGCTCCGGTAAAACGACGACGACGGCGAAAATTGCCAAGCGGCTGAAGGACAAGGACAACAAAAAGGTCATGATGGCCTCGCTCGACGTCAACCGTCCGGCTGCGCAGGAGCAGTTGGCGGTCCTGGGCGAGCAGACAAATACCGCCACCCTGCCGATCGTTGCCGGACAGCAACCGGTCGAGATTGCCAGGCGCGCCTTGCAGGCGGCCAAATTGCAGGGTTTTGACGTACTTCTGCTGGATACCGCCGGTCGGCTCCACGTCGATCAGCAACTGATGGACGAGATGAAGGCGGTTGCCGATATTTCGAAACCACAGGAAATCCTGCTGGTTGTCGATGCTTTGACCGGCCAGGATGCCGTCAACGTCGCGCAGAATTTCTCCGACCAGGTCGATCTCACCGGTGTCGTGCTCACCCGCATGGACGGCGATGCGCGCGGCGGTGCGGCGCTCTCGATGCGCGCGGTTACCGGCAAGCCGATCAAATTCGTCGGTGTCGGCGAAAAGATCGATGCGCTCGAGGAATTTCATCCGGAACGCGTTGCGGGCCGGATCCTCGGCATGGGCGATGTCGTCAGCCTGGTCGAAAAAGCGGCGCAGGTTGTCGACAAGGAAGAATCCGAAGCGCTCGCCGAGAAAATGCTCAAGGGGCAGTTCGATCTCAACGATCTGCGCTCCCAGCTCAACCAGATGACCAAAATGGGCGGCCTGGGTGCAATGGCGTCGATGATGCCGGGTATGAAGAAAGCCAAGGCAGCGATGGCTGGCGGTGCGATGGACGACAAGGTTCTGGTCCGCATGGACGCGATCATCGGCTCGATGACCAAGGAAGAGCGGACCCGGCCGGGCCTGCTCAACGCCAAGCGCAAGCGGCGGGTCGCGATCGGTTCGGGCACGACGGTGCAGGACGTCAACAAGCTGCTCAAGATGCATCAGGAAATGGCCAAGGCGATGAAGCGCATCAAGAAGATGGGCGGAATCAAGGGGCTGATGTCGATGTTTGGCGGAGGCGGCGGAGCCGCTGGCGCCGGAATGGGCGGTCAGGGTGGCGGCATGGCCGGCATGCCCGGGCTTCCCGACATGTCACCGGGCGGGCTTCCCCCTGATCTGGCGAATTTATTGAACAAGAAGAAATAATCCTAACAATTTGAAATTTTGGTATTTTTAGAAAGGTCTATTACAATGGCAGTAGCAATGAGAATGTCCCGGGGCGGATCCAAGAAGCGTCCTTATTACAAGATCGTGATCGCGGATGCCCGTGCACCGCGCGACGGCAAATTCATCGAGCGGATCGGCAGCTATAATCCGCTGCTCGCGAAAGACGACGAAAAGCGCGTTGTTCTGGACACCGAGCGTGCAAAACATTGGCTCGAAAACGGCGCACAGCCTTCGGATCGCGTTGCCCGTTTCCTCGATGCCGCCGGTCTGTTGAAGCGTGAAGCGCGCAACAACCCGAACAAGGGCAAGCCAGGCGAAAAAGCCACCGAGCGCCTCGAAGAGAAAGCGGAAAAAGCCGCTGCTGCTGAAGAAGCGGCCAAGGAAGCCGCTGCGGCTCCTGCTGAAGAAGCGCCTGCTGAAGAAGCACCGGCCGAAGAAGCGGCAGCCGAAGAAAAGGCTGAAGGCTAATGTCTAAGCCCCTCCCTTCCAAGGGAGGGGTTGGGGTGGGATTTGGCGAAGCCGATGCTTCGCTATCTGCGCGATGTTCGCACATCGCCACCACCCCGACCGCTGCTCTGAAGAGGAGGGGCTTATGACGTCTCCGCTTGACAAACCCGTCCCGCTCGCCGTCATCATCGGCGCTCACGGGATCACCGGCGAGGTCCGGCTCAAGCTGTTCTGTGACAGTCTCGACAGTCTCAGGGCACACAAGACGTTCAACGGCGGCGCGATGACGCTGAAATCCGTGAAGCCCCACAAGATGGGCGCGATTGCGCGGATTGCCGAAATTACCGACCGCAACGGCGCCGAAGCCGCGCGCGGCACAGAATTGACCGTGCCACGCTCCGCTTTGCCGGAACTGGACGAGGACGAATTTTACCATATCGACATCATCGGCCTCCGCTGCGTCTCCGACGCCGGGGAGGAACTGGGCAAGATATTCGCCATCTACGAATTTGGCGCCGGCGACGTGATCGAGATCGAACGCGCCAATGGCAAAAATTCATGGTGCCGGTCATCGCGATCGACATGAGTGGCGATCCGGCAATCGTCGAAGCAGCGTTCGTCGAGCAATGATCGGTCCGATATTCTATATCTTGTTGGTCTTCGCGCTGGTTGCCGCGCCTGCTTTCGCCGGCTGGAAGTTGAGCCGGAAGCGCGGTCAATCGATCCGCATGGCAATAACGATCGTCGCGGGACAGTTTATTTTGACACCGGCCGTCGCCTTGCTCGCTTTCTCTGCGGACCCGGGCCTCTATGAAAGTCCGGTTAAATCGACTGTTATCTATAGTGCGATGGCCGTGGCGATCTCGATCATGACCTTCGTGATCTTGGAAATGAAAAATACCCGTAGGGATAAATGACCTTCACCGCCCAAATCCTTACGCTCTACCCGGATATGTTCCCCGGC
>NZ_PYIA01000067.1:0-5035 GCF_013265645.1 Sphingopyxis sp. BSNA05
GGGGTCACGTCAGTGGCAAAATCCTAAGCCATTTAGAGGCAAATGATGAAATAATAACGGATTTTGTAAACCTGCTACCTATCAACCGCCATTGCGCTATTATGATTGACAGTGATTTAGGCTCGGCGAACCAGTCTCTTCGGTCTGCTAAATTGAAAATAATGTCAGAATTAGATGCGATAGGCGGATTCCATTGGGTCACAAAAGGACGAGAAATTGAAAACTATTATTCAGCACAAGATCGAGATGCGGCAATCAGGGCCAAGCACAGGAACGTAATAGAAACAACAATTAGCGGAAATCGATTTTGTCATCCTCTTAGGTTTAAAATCGGGCAGAAAAAGGAGGATGTTAGAGACGGTAATAAAGTCAAAATTGCATCTTATTTGGTTGAGAACGCGGAGCCAGAGTGGGAGAAGCTAAATCTTAGGAGCGATTTAGAAAACCTAATGCAATTTATTGAGGAAGCTAACAGATAGCAATTAGGCATTTCGGTGACAATGCACCAAATACACCAATCGTTACCCCAATGAACATCGGTCCCCGAACGGTCATATAGACCTGTCTGCCGACCGATTGATAGTTCCGGTCAATGGCTCAAAGCGCGCGTGACGTTGCCCTGCCTGTGTCCTAATCGCCGATGGCGAATGCATTGCTGGGGCTTCTCTTCAAACGTGCTTTCGCGGCTGATTGCGGTTATAGAGGGGAGAGGCGAAGAAATTGAAAGACTATGGCATGACTTCTTTTCCCCCTGAGCCGCTAGCGGTCCGGTTTGACGAGAGTAATTTCTGGGTCGATCTGGAAGACGGACGAACGCTCGGCATTCCGCTGGCCTGGTTTCCGCGCCTGTTGCATGCCACGCCCCGGCAGCGCGAGCAGGTCGAACTCAGCCGCTCGGGCCTGCACTGGGAAGAGATTGACGAGGATATATCCGTTGCTGGCCTGCTGGCCGGTCGCGGCGATATTACCCGTACGACGGATGTAGCGGCTGAATAGGAGCGGATTCGGGTTTCGGTGAGAGCCCGTCAATTCCCAACCTCGTCATCCTGAACTCGTTTCAGGATCCCCTCCGCCAGAGCGCGCACCCTCCGGAGGTCCTGAACCAAGTTCAGGATGACGGTTGGCTCGGTCCAATTCTCCTCTCGACCGCCGCTCACGCCACACAACAGCAAAATCGGCAACACACTGTTGCCCCGCGCCCACCGTGTCCCGCGTTGACGCTAGGGCAAGCCCGGCCTAGTCTTTCCCCACCAATCAACGGGGAGGACCAATCATGAAATTTCTGGATGGATATAAAGAACACACCTACGCGCTGCTGCGGATCGTCGCGGGGCTGTTGTTCATGGCGCATGGCGTGCAAAAGCTTTTCAACTTTCCGGTCGCCTTTGAATATCCGCTCAACCCGATGCTCTACGCCGCTGCCGGCATCGAGCTGATCGGTGGCGCGGCGATTGCGCTGGGGCTGTTCACCCGTCCCGTCGCCTTCATCGCCAGCGGCATGAGCGCCGCGGCCTACTGGATGGCGCATGGCTCGGCCGGGCTGTACCCGATCACCAACGGCGGCGAAACTGTCGCGCTCTACTGCTTCATCTTCCTGTTCATCGCCGCGCGCGGTGCTGGAATCTGGAGCGTCGATGGCAAGATGAGCGAAGCGTAACACCACAAATCGTCATCCTGAACTTGGTTCAGGACCTCCATCGGCAGAGCGCGAACTCTCGGGAGGTCCTGAACCAAGTTCAGGATGACGAGTGTAATTTCACCCTCTCCCATAGGGAGAGGCAACGAAGACTTCCCCGGATGCAATCCGGGGTTAGTCGCAGTCGGTGAGGGGTTTCGTCCTTCAGAGGTCACACCCCCTCACCGAGTTCCACTAGCCAGCAAGCTGGCAAGTTCCACTTGCCTCTCCCAGAGGGAGAGGGAATTCATCACCATCACCCACTATTACCAAAATCCGCGCCGCCCTTTTCGCTGAGCGGGGCGTCGTCTTCGGCCTTGTCCAAAATGCCGAGATCGCTTTCCTCGTCATCATCATTGCGCTCGCCGGCAAAGGCGCCGCCTTCGATGCGGCCGCTTTCGACCATCTGTTTCATATGGTCGACCGTGTCCTGCACATCATCGGGAATGAGCTGCGCCGGGTCGGTGTGGCCGCCGTGCGTGCTGTCGGCGATATCCTCGCGCTTGGCCTTGGTATGCTGCTGCGCCTTCTCGGCAAATTTCTGCGCCTGCGCGTCGTCGCGCTGGGACTGGTTGCTGTTCTGGTTGTCGGTCATGCTGTACCTCTTTCTGTTATCTGACCAACGCGCGCGGCGCGGGATTGTTCCGTGCGATAGGCTGATCGTTTGACGGAGAGCCGGCCAGATTTTCCTCTCCCACAGGGAGAGGCAAGTGAAGCTTGTCAGCTTGCTGACTAGCGCAACTCGGTGAGGGGTTACGGACCTCGGAAAGGTTAAAACCCTCACCGACTGCGACTAAGCCTATCGGCTAAGTCTCCGTTGCCTCTCCCTATGGGAGAGGGCATCGACAGACGTCCGCAACCCGCCCCCCTTTCACCGGTTTTTAAGCATGTCCGGATATATTCGCACCATGTTGACCGCGACCAACATCCTGCTGGCTTTCGCCCTGCTCAACGGCTGGACATTCCTGCTGTTCGGCTGGGACAAGATCCAGGCGGAGAAATTCGGGTGGAGGGTGTCGGAGTCGACGCTGCTGAAGCTGGCGCTGTTCGGCGGGTCGCCGGGCGCTTATGCCGGTCGCGCGCTGTTCCGCCACAAGACGCGCAAGCAGCCGTTCAATGGCCGGTTGCAGACTATCGTGATGGTCCAACTGGTCGGCCTGACCTTTTGCGGCGTCTATTTTTACGAGCCGGGCGGACTGTCGACACCGGCGGAGGCCGTCCAGGTGCAAAGCTTCGCCCAGCGACCGCAAGCGCCGGCCTATTACCCCAACTGCGCCGCCGCCCGCGCCGCCGGCGCCGCCCCGCTCTATCGCGGCCAACCCGGCTACCGGTCGCCGCTGGACCGCGACAATGACGGCATAGCCTGCGAACCCTATCGCGGGCGGTGATCTGCTATTTGAAAAGGAACAACGGGCCGGAACATTGCCCTCTCCCATAGGGAGAGGCAAGTGAAGCTTGTCAGCTTGTCTGACTAGCGCAACTCGGTGAGGGGTTGGAACCTCCCGAAGTGCACAACCCTCACCGACTGCGACTAACCCCGGATTTCATCCGGGGAAGTCTTCGTTGCCTCTCCCTGTGGGAGAGGGCAATTATCCGGTCGAACAGCCCTAGCGCCGCGGCAACAACCGTCGCCAGTCACCCCACAGCACCACCGCCAGCGAAACCCCGATCACCGCCAGATCCACCATCGCCTCGACCGGCGCATAGTCCAGTCCCGCGATCGCCGACAATCCGCCAACAACCGCCCAGGCCACAAACAGCTTCCGCCCGCCGTCCCAGCCTTTCACAAGGCCGATACCGGCGGCAAAGAGCAGCATCGGCGAGAGCATCATCAGCACCGGACCGAGGCCGGGCAACAGCATCATCATCGGTGCGGTCAGCATCGGGGGGAGCGCGGGCAGGGGCAGCGGGAGAAAGTTGAGCGCGGCAACGGCGATCGCGCCCCAGCCGATGATATGACGATATTGTTCCATGGCCGGTCCATATCATGGCGCGCGGGATTTGCCATACCGGCGACATCTTTCGGCAGCGCCTCTGTCCTACAGGCCCGCCTTGTGCTACAGATTGGGACATGAGAAACCATGATGCCAGACTTGTTCAACATTCTGAAAAATGCGGAAATTCGTGATTTTGGGGCCAGCAGCTATTTTTCCTCTTAACACTGTAAAGTTTGTAAAGTTCAACCCGGAGTCGCCATGAAATATATCCGAATCATTTTCGCTCTCGCCGCCGCCTGGGGCTTCCTCGCGCTGGTCCCGGGATTGTTCGCCGAAGCCGGTCCGCGACCGGAATATTATTACGGCTTTATCGGCATTGCGCTGGTGTTCCAGCTGATCTTCATCCTGATCGCGATCGACCCGGCCCGCTATCGCGCGCTGATCCCGATTGCGATATTGGAAAAGCTGTCCTTCTTCCTGCCGGTCACCATCCTCTATACGCAGGGGCGTGTGGAGGTGGGGCCGGTATTTGTCGGCGCCATGGTCGACGGACTGTTCATGCTGTTGTTCGCGCTGGCCTGGTGGCTGTCGCGCAAGGCCGGGCCGGTGGCCTAGCACCAGTTGCGGCGAACCCCCTGCCAGCGTTCGGCGAGGCCCTCGGTGACCAGAATCTCGCCCAGGCTTTGCCCGTCGCGGGTGATGATACGCAGATCGCGGCCATATTGGTCCTGATCGCGGTCGATCGATTGCAGGGAGAAGGCGCCCTGGTTGAGCAAGGCCTGCAGCCGGATCTTGGCTTGCTGGCCGAGCCGCTTTTCGGCGGCGCAGCCGGGGCTGGAGATTTCCGGCGTGTTGATATCGGCGATGCGGATTTTGCGGCCCGCGAACCAGATCGTGTCGCCGTCGACGACGCAGGTGACGCGGTCGGGGCCAAAGCAGATGCCGAAGCTGGCGCGGTTTTGGTCGATGTGGACGGCTGCTGTCGTGCTGGCCGGGCCACCGCTGAGGAAAATCGCCAGAAACAGCGCCGTGCAAAGGGCGGCGGTGATGATCAGAAAGGTGGGCCAGCGGATGTCGTTCACCGGCTGGAAATAGCGGGGAGATGTTAAGGGAGGTTAAACTTGGCGTTGAATATGACGAAGAAACGTGGGTGGGCGGATGCTGTCGCCCGGGCATCTTCGGTGATCAGATCACCAAAGATGCGCTGTTGTTCACGGCCGGACCGATGGAGGCGCTGAGCAGGATGGCAGCCGAGAGGAAAGAGGCAAAGGCTGCGGCGAGACGGCTTTGAAATTTGGAGGACAACATATTCGGGGTTCCTTTAATAAGTGGGTTAAGCGACCAGAGCGGCGGCGTTGTTCATGGCGGGGGCGATGCTTGCGCTGACCAGGATGGCGGCGGAGAAAAGAGCGGCAAAAGCGGC
>NZ_PYIA01000068.1:0-8304 GCF_013265645.1 Sphingopyxis sp. BSNA05
AGCAGACGCGGTTTCGAACGGGCGCGCACCCGTGTTGCCGAAAGCAGCTGCGGCCTCTGCGGGCTGGAGAATCTCGAACTGGTTGCCCAGCCTTTGCCGAAGGTCAGCCCGCATCAACCGATCAGCAAAGACTATGTCTTCAGCGCACTAGCCGCCTTGCATGACCACCAGCCGCTCAACAAGGCCACCGGCGGCGTCCACGCTGTGGTCTGGGTCGACGAAACCGGCGCCATTGCATGCGTCCGCGAGGATGTCGGCCGCCACAACGCGCTCGACAAATTGATCGGCGCAATAGCCCGCGATGACCGGTCGCTATCGACCGGCTTTGTCCTGACAACATCGCGGTGCAGCTACGAGATTGTCGAGAAATCGGTGATCGCCGGCGCCACCACGCTGGTGACCATCTCTGTCCCGACCAGCATCGCCATCGAACGCGCGCGATCCTGCGGTCTGACGCTGATATCGCTGGCTCGCG
The DNA here is from genome assembly GCF_013265645.1 of Sphingopyxis sp. BSNA05. Classification (NCBI taxonomy): domain Bacteria; kingdom Pseudomonadati; phylum Pseudomonadota; class Alphaproteobacteria; order Sphingomonadales; family Sphingopyxidaceae; genus Sphingopyxis; species Sphingopyxis sp. BSNA05. Next base: position 476 of record NZ_PYIA01000068.1, read on the forward strand.
ACGACAGCTATCTCGACTATAGTGGTGGCTGAGGTCTAAAGGTCACATTATATCAGAGGCGAGCCGCCCCTTTTGGAGATTTGACCATGACCATAATATCGCGACCGCTATCGATCGGCAATGCCGAACGCGATCAGCGGCTGGACAGGTTGCGCAGCGCCATGGCGACAGGCGGCATTGATGCGACCCTCATCACGCCGGGCAGCAATATGCGCTATTTCTTCGCCGAGCCTTTTTACGAAAGTGAACGCTTCGTCGGCGTGCTGGTCACGGCAGACCGCAATATCTTCATCTGCCCGAAATTCGAGGAATCGGCGATCCGGGCGAAATTCCCGATGGCCTCGGAAATGGCCTTCTGGGAGGAGCATGAAAGCCCCTTCGCGCTGATCGCTTCTCTATTGGCGGATCACGGCTGCCAGCGATGCGCGCTCGATCCGGAATGTTCCTACGGCCATGCCGCGCGCCTGATCGATGCCGTGGCACAACTTGAGAAGCCGGTGATCCACGGCTCTGCCGCTTCGATCATCGCGCCGCTGCGCGCCAAAAATCACAAGCCGAAATCGACCTGATGATCGCGGCCATGCAGCTCACGCTCTCCGTCCATCAGACGGTCTTCGAGTGGATCAAGCCGGGCATGAAAGCCAGCGCAGTCATCGCCGAAATCGACCGCCTGCACCGCGCCGGTGGCGCCGATGACGGCAACAGCTTTTGCGCCGTTCAATTTGGCGAAGCGACGTCCCACCCGCACGGCGTACCGGGCGACCCGGCGCTGCAGGAGGGCGAGTTAATCCTGATCGACACCGGCTGCACCATCGACGGCTATAATAGCGACATCACCCGCACCTATGCCCTTTCCAAACTGGACAGCGGGATCGAGAGGCTGTGGAACGTGGAAAAACAGGCCCAGCAAGCCGCCTTTGACCGCGCCGCCATCGGCACGCCCTGCGAAGATGTCGATCAGGCCGCCCGCGATGTCCTGATCAGCCATGGTCTGGGCCCCGACTATGACCTTCCGGGACTCCCTCATCGCACCGGCCACGGTATCGGTCTCGACATCCACGAAGGCCCCTATTTGGTGAAAGGCGATGCGACGCCGCTGGCGGCCGGCATGTGCTTTTCCAACGAACCGATGATCGTGGTGCCCGGCGTATATGGCATCCGGCTGGAAGATCATTTCTACATGATGGAAGCGGGGCCGGAGTGGTTTACCCGGCCGCAGGCGGATATTTACCGGCCGTTCGGCTAGAGTGACATTGTCATCAACTGCGCGTTCCGAAACAAAAGAGCCGTGGTGATCGGGCATAAATATGCGAGGGATACTCAACGATGCGCTATTTTCTTGATACGGAATTCAATGGCTTTTGCGGTGACCTGATTTCGATCGCACTGGTGCCCGAAGACGATGGGCGGGCGCCCTTTTATGCGGCGATCGAATGTTCCAGTCCGACGCCCTGGGTGGTCGAGCATATCATGCCCGTGCTGGATATAGAGCCGATGTCGCGCAGCGATGTCGCCGACCGGTTCGCCGACTATCTGGGCGATGATCCGGAACCGCAACTGGTTGCGGACTGGCCGGAAGATATCGCCCATGCGGCGCGGTTGCTGGTTATCGGTCCCGGCCTGATGAAGCCGGTGCGCAATATCCGTTTTCATCTGGTCGACGCCGAACTTGTCAGTTCCGGCGAAGGCAGCGCGGTACCGCATAATGCCTATCAGGATGCGCTCCGGCTGCGCGCCGATGTGCTCGCCTATGAAAAACGGTTGGCGGGCTAGATGACCGTCAGCCCGTCAACTGACCATCATTCTCCAGATGCATATATTGGCCGCCGCTCGCACCCTCTGTAATATCGCTGGCCGGCCGGATGAATTTCTCGCAATTCGCGTCTTAATCCGCAGGCCGTCCTGCCGTAAATCTTCGTGTAAAGGTCCGCTTCGGAAATATTTCATCTTCTGTTTACTCCGATCCGGTAAATTTGAACTGAGTCATTCCCGAGTAAAAAGGAAATCGCCGGTTGCTGCTGTTCCAAAACAAGATTCTCGAGATGATCGCTACGGGTGTCTCGCTGGATGTTACGGTGGAACGGCTGTGTCTGGAGCTCGAGCTTTTGCTGCCCGATATCGCCTGTTCGGTATTGCGGGTCGAGGATAACGGAACCATCTATCCGCTGGCTGCACCCAGTCTGCCCGAGAAATTTTCCGAACTGATCCATGGTCTGATGATCGGCCCCAATGTCGGGTCCTGCGGCAGCGCGGCCTATCTGGGTGAGGCGGTGGTTGTTACCGATATCGAAAATGACGCGCGCTGGTCGGCGTTCAAGGAACATGTCCTGCCCTCCGGCTTCAAGGCCTGCTGGTCGGTGCCAATCTATAATTCGGAAGGCGTGGTATTCGGTACCTTCGCGCTATATTTCAAGCAAAAGCGGATGCCGCGGGCGCGCGAAAAACAGCTGGTCAGCGCCAGTATCCATCTTTGCGCAATTGCGCTGGAACGGCACGACCGGATGCTCCAGCGCGAACGCCGGGCCTCGATCGACGCGCTGACCGACCTGCCGAACAGGTCGGGCTTTGACGCGGCCTTGAGCCGTCTGTCCTGCGAGGAACCGGGCACATGGGCCCTGCTGGTGGTCGATGTCGACAATCTCAAGATGATCAACGACACTTTCGGGCATCAGGCCGGAGACGAACTGCTGAAGAGTGTGGCGCAGCGGATCAGGTCCAGCGTGCTTCCCGACCATGCATTCCGGCTCGGCGGAGACGAATTTGCGATCATCCTGCAGGAAAGCGGGGCGGTCGCCGATCTCAGCGGAACGGCTTCTCGCATATTGGACGCGATCGGTGTGGTTACCAGCTGCTGCGGTCATATGATCCAGCCGCGCGCTACGATCGGCGGTGCAGCACTTTCGCCGGGCGAACATGACGCCGAAACGGTCCACCGCCATGCCGATTTTGCGCTCTATCATGCCAAGGAAACCGGCCGTGGCGGCTTTGTCCGATATTGGCCCGGTATCGGTACGGCGATCAAACGCCGGATCGAAGTGATCCAGGATGTCGATGTCGCGCTCGATGAAGGCCGGATAGAGGCCTATTACCAGCCGCTCGTCCGGCTTGATAGTGGCGAGATCGTTGGCATGGAAGCGCTTTGCCGGCTGCGCAAGCCGGGGGGCCATATTGTTTCGGCAGGGGCCTTCCACCAGGCCACTACCGACGTCGACGTTGCCGCCAAGCTGACCGAGGGCATGCTGGCGCTGGTGGCTGCCGATGTCCGGTCCTGGCTCGAATGCGGGATTCCCTTCCAGCATGTGGGGATCAATATCTCGTCCGCCGATTTTCACAGCGGTACGCTCTACGACCGGATCAAGACAGCCTTTGGCCGGGAAAATGTGCCGCTGAAACATGTCGTGCTGGAGGTGACGGAATCGGTCTATCTCGGGCAAAACGATCCGGTTGTCGCGCAGGAGATCAAGGCGCTGCGGGCCCATGGCCTGCGCGTGGCGCTGGACGATTTCGGCACCGGATTTGCTTCGCTTACCCATTTGCTGACGGTGCCGGTGGATATCATCAAGATCGACAGGTCTTTCGTCAGCCAGTTGCGCCCTGGCGACAGGGGGCTGGCAATTATCGAAGGCCTGCTCAGCATTGCTCGCAAGCTTGACATCCGGGTGATCGCCGAGGGTATCGAGACCGAAGATCAGGCCAGTCTGCTGGAAGCAATGGGCTGCAAACTGGGGCAGGGCTATCTCTATTCCGCCGCTGTTCCGCGCGAAAGCGCGACCGAACTGCTGCTCGAACACGCGCAACAGATTCAGGTGGGAAGGCGGGAGCCGATATTTGGCCTGCCGACGCGCACCGCTGCTGGCCGGGTCACGTCGGATGATGATCAACTGCCGAAAAAGGGCCTGAGGGCCGTGTCCTGAGATATTGGCCGCGGCGGCAGCCACCGTGCGATAGATCTCGAACGCAGACGCTATAAGTCTGGCTATGATTTAAGAATGGCTTCCGGACCAGTAAGAATCGTCCGCCCCAACGCCAGTAGGGCGCATCCCTCCTGACTGAACTGCCTTCTCAACGATGAAATCGATGAAAACACGGATTCGGGAGGCCAGCTCGGTTTGTCGATAAAAGACCGCGCTGACCTCTTGCCAAACCGGAATCGTGTGTTCGTCCAAGACCGGGATCAACCGGCCCTGCCGCTGATCTTCGTGAGTCATGAAGTCGGCAAGACAGGCGATACCCTGTCCATGCAAGGCGAGTTGTCTGATCGTTTCACCACTCGACGCTTTGGTTCGGGGATCAACCTTCCATTGGGCCCCCTTTGCCGATTTCAGCGGCCAGCTGTTCAGGCTCTCCGGTCGGGTGAAACCGATCAGATCATGCTGATCCAGTTCCTCGACCGTTTGCGGTGCATTTCTGCGAGACATATAATCCGGACTGGCCAGCAAGCGGAGCTGCGACACGCCGAGCAACCTCGCGTGAAGCCCGGAATCCTTCAGGGCGCCGATACGCAAAGCGACGTCGGTGCGCTGCTCGATCAGATCGATATTGCCTTCGCTGCTGGTCAGCTCAAGCTCGATCTGCGGATATTTTTGGCAGAAAAGGGGAATGTGCGGGACAACGCAATGCAGCATAAACGGCGAGGCCGCATCGACGCGCAGACGCCCGGAGGGTGTTCCGTCACGATCCTTGAGGAGATCTTCCGCCGATTTCATCTCGCTTAACACCAGCCGAGATTTCTCGAGGAAAAAGATACCTTCCTCCGTCAATTGCTGCCGTCTGGTCGTGCGGGCCAGCAAGGTTACACCAAGCTTTTCCTCGAGCCTTGCCAGGGTCCGGCTTATACTGGACGGATTCTGGCCGAGCATTTGCGCAGCCAGGCCAACCTGACCGCAATCGACGACCGTGACGAAGGTCAGGAGTTCGTGAGAGTTTATCTGCATAATTGCATATAAGGCAATTATTTAATGTTTATAAGCCTCTTTATGCGCAACAATCCATATTCCATATCCGATGGATCACCAGCGGGAACCCATTCCGCAAGAAATGGAAAAGAGATATAAGATGAACTTGGACCTCAACGATAAAACCGCATTGGTTACGGCTTCAACCGGAGGGATCGGTCTGGAGATAGCGCGCTCGCTCGCCGCTGAAGGGGCGACCGTTATAGTCAATGGCCGAACGCAGGCGAGCGTCGACACGGCGATCCAGTCGATAAGACAGGATGTTTCCGACGCCAAATTGAACGAACTTGTGGCCGACAACGGAACGCCCGACGGATGTCAGACAACCATCACGAAATTTGCGGAAGTGGATATCCTGATCAACAATCTCGGCATTTACGAGGCTGTCGGCTTTTTGACGAGACCGACGAGTCCTGGCAACGGTTGTTCGACGTGAATATCATGAGCGGCGTGAGACTGACCCGTCACTATCTGCAAGCCATGCTTGCCAGAAACGCTGGCAAAGTGCTGTTTATGTCCAGCGAATCCGCATTGAACCCGGCGCCGGAAATGGCCCATTACAGCGCGACAAAGACTATGCAATTATCGCTATCCAGAAGCCTGGCCGAGCTAACCAAAGGCACGAATGTGACGGTCAATTCGGTGCTGCCGGGATCAACCCGCACAGAAGGCGTCGAAAAATTTGTTCAGGATGTTTTTCCGGACTTGCCATATGATCAGGCAGAGAAGAAGTTCATGCAGGAAAATCGGGCAACATCCTTGATCGAGCGCCTGATCGATCCTCAAGAAATCGCCTCCCTTGTTACCTATCTCTGCAGCCCCAAGTCATCAGCCATAAATGGTGCGGCTTTGCGTGTAGATGGCGGAATTGTCCGGGCAATATCATGACCGGCAAGGCTTGGAATATGACAAACAGGCGTTGTCATATTTCAAGCGTCTCCCGTAAAGACGGCAAAAGGCGCTGGCCTATCAAAAGCTCATGAAGGAGTTGCCGGCAAATGATCTAGCGCTTTGTCTCAAATCTGGCATGCCCCTCGATGACCGCAATATCGCAGTCGTTCTACATGCACTATTTGATCGATTCAGATTGGCAAATCCTGGGTGGCAAAGGGTCATCAATATATGTCACCGAGAATGACGGCTTCATTCCGAAAGCGGCAGAAATTTGTTCATGATGCTCATGGCGCGGCGGCAGGCATGTCACCGCCATTTTGGCCCTTCGAACCAGGCAACGAGCGATTTTCGAATGCCTTTGGTGACCGGCGTTACGCGGTGAGTCACATAGCTGGGAAATACCAGCACAGCCCCCTTCTGGCGGACGTTCGCCGGGTTTTGGCACTCGCTAAATTCAAAATCGCCGCCTTCATATTCGTGCGAATCGCTCAATTGCACGATGATGCTGATTTTGCGGTCAAAGGCTCGGTCAGTTTTGTAGATGACGTCCCTGTGCCATTCGTAACCGCCCTTCTTCTCGCCATGATATTCGGTAAACTGCAAGGCAGCGACGTTGCACACATCAACACCGAACGCGGCGCGATTGGCCTCCATGACGTACCAGTATAGCTGGTCCCGTAGCCAATATTGCTCGTTCAGCCAGCAGATCTTGCTCCTGCGATGCAAACTCTGATCCTCGCCTGTGTTCAGGGAAATTCCGTCCTTAAGATTTTTTCGGCAGCGAGTCTTTCGATCTGCGCGATGGACTTGTCTGGAAAGCCTTCTTGCCACATTTGCCACAATTGTCTCATTTCAAAGCCCTTTTGCGAAAAGGAGGTGGCTGCCTCCGGGCTACGGATATCATCATCCGTAGCCCGGAGACGCCTCGACTATCTCGCGAAACGGAACCGGACGGCACCGGTCGTTTTGCTGCCACCATGGCCTACGGTAAGGCCGACGCTCCAGTTTTCATCAGCCCGTATGGCAATGGCACCGCCAAAACCGACTTTTTCTCCGTAAAGACTAAAGCCGCCGCTGAGGGCAAAGCTTTCGTCCTTGCCAAGCGTGACGTTGGGCAGGGCGACGACTGCTGCAAGGCCGCCATTCAGTTCCTCGATCGCTTTGGTATTGGCGGCCAAAACTGCGCCCATCTGGTCAATCTGCTGGCTCAGCGATTCCACCCGTTGCCGATTGTTCAATATCTCAACCGCGTTCTGGGTGATTGCCGTCCGGTTGATCTGGATGTCCGCACTATTCTGCGTGATCAGCTGGGTGTTGAGATTGATGCCGTCCACAATCGTCGGGCCGCTGACAACCACTGCGGCGAACGGACGGGCCACACCACTGGCGGTGGTGAATGGTGCCGCATCCGTGCTCGGTGGACCGAATGCCAAAGCTGATCCAATCGCCTCAGCGGCATTCGGGTCCTGAAGAACCTGAATATCCGCGACATTGCCAACGCTGTTGTTTATGGCGCCGATGCTGCCCTGGACATTTGCGATGGCCTGCGTGTTCGCATCGATTGCCGATGTAATGACTTGCATCTGCGCCGGCGAAACTCCGCTGTCTCCGGGAGGACCAGCAGGGCCAGCCGGGCCGGTTGCACCGTCCTTGCCATCGGCACCATCTTTGCCATCGACGCCATCTTTGCCGTCAGCGCCAGCGGGACCCTGTGGACCCTCAGCACCGTCCTGACCGTCTTTGCCGTCGGCGCCGTCTTGGCCGTCCTTGCCATCTTCACCGTCAGAACCATCTTTGCCTGCTGGCCCCTCGGCACCGTCAGCGCCATCGGCCCCGGCAGGACCTGCGGGACCCGTTGCTCCGACCGGACCGGCTGGCCCGACGGCGCCATCCGCGCCCGCCGGACCGGTCGCACCGGTTGCTCCGGTCGCACCATCGGCTCCAGGAGCACCGGTGTCGCCTTTTGGTCCGGCAGCGCCG
>NZ_PYIA01000069.1:0-3267 GCF_013265645.1 Sphingopyxis sp. BSNA05
GACGAGTGCGCGCAACCGTGCTTCGACAGGCTCAGCACGAACGGAGAGTGTTCGATTACCCATATAAGAATATTGTCCTGTTACCCGGAAAGTACAACAATATTCCCGCCACCTCAGTTTCCAAAATCCACGCCCGCAAAAGCGCTTTCCTACACCGTGCCGGATCGCTTATTCTCGCAACCGTTAGGCTCTTTGACATTCTGGATACAGACGAAAGGACATCACTCAGTGCTCACAGTCGGCCGAAATTCGCCGCTGATCCAAAGGTCACACTCGGCGCCATGTTGTTAATTGAAAAGCGCCGGAATTTTGCAGATTTGGGGCAAAGGTCACAGAAAAGAAAAAGGCGCGCTGCTGTAAAGTTTGCAGAGGCGGTCCCTAGATTGCCGCCTGCGCGCTCATGATCTCTTTGCCGTCATCGCCAATCACGGCGAGCGTAATAGCCTCGCCCTCCTGTTTGCAGACGAGATATATAGCGGCATTGGCGAAGGCGGGCGCCTGTCCACGAAAGGAAAAGCTCGAGAGCCTGTTTGCTCCCAGTTCGCTTGCGGCCAGATTGAGCAATAATGTCGCCATCAGCGGGCCTTGCACGACAAGGCCGGGATAGCCTTCTTCCTGCATCGCATAGGGCTGGTCATAATGGATGCGGTGGCTGTTGAAGGTCAGGGCGGAATAGCGGAATAATAATGGTTCGGACGACATGATTGTCTGCTGCCACGTCCAACCGCTGAGGTCTGGAGTTTCGTGGCCGGCCACCCTGGCCGGTGCTGCGGTGGTCGCTGGCTCGCGATAGACGATATTCTGCCGTTCCCTGATCGCCACCCGTTCACCGACGCGCGTTTCATGATCGAAAGCAACAAAGACCAGATCGCCAGACTTGCCCGATTTCTCGTCAATGCTGGCCACGGTCGACACGCGCGTGATCTCATCACCCAGTTGCAGCGCATGTTCGAAAGACACATTACTCGACGCCCACATCCGGCGGGGCAGGGGAATCGGCGGGAGGAAGCCGCCTTTTGCGGGATGGCCATCTTCTGCCAGTTCCGCAGTCGGCGCATCAGGCAGGCACAGGCACCAGTGCAATCCCTGTGGAATGTCGTCGGTGACGGGCATATCGATTGTCGCGCAAAAGCGTTGCAGCAGACCCGGCGTTATCACGTCGTGGCGCGTCTCGCTTTTGCCGATCCAGTCTGCCCAGTCGGCCATCAATAGCTCCTCGGCAGACCCAGCACATGTTCGGCGACATAGGACAGGATCATATTGGTGCTGATCGGGGCGACCTGATAGAGCCTTGTCTCGCGGAACTTGCGCTCGACATCATATTCTGCGGCAAAGCCGAAGCCGCCATGGGTCTGGACACAGGCCTCGCCCGCTGCCCAGCTGGCGTCGGCGGCGAGCATCTTGGCCATATTGGCTTCCTCACCGCAATTTTCGCCGGCTTCATATTTGCGCAGGCCTTCGTGGACCAGCAATTCGGCGGCGCGCATTTGCGCATAGGCGCGGGCGATCGGAAATTGCACGCCCTGGTTCTGGCCGATCGGCCGGTCGAACAGGACCCGTTCCTTGGCGTAAGCGGTCGCCTTCTCGATGAACCATTTGGCGTCACCAATACATTCCGCAGCGATCAGCAGCCGCTCGGCGTTCATGCCGGAGAGGATATAGCGAAAGCCATTGCCTTCCTCGCCGATCAGATTGGCGGCCGGCACGCGCATATTGTCGAAGAACAATTCGGTGGTGCTGTGGTTCATCATCGTGTCGATCGGCCGGATGGTGAGACCCTTGCCGAGCGCCGCGTTCATGTCGACGAGAAAAACCGACAGGCCGTCGGTGCGTTTGGCGACCTGATCGCGCGGTGTCGTGCGGGCGAGCAACAGCATCAGGTCGCTATGCTCGGCCCGGCTGGTCCATAATTTCTGGCCGTTGATGACATAATCATCGCCGTCGCGCTTGGCGACGGTCTTCAGCGCCAGCGTATCGGTTCCGCTGGTCGGCTCGGTCACGCCAAAGGCCTGCAGGCGCAATTCGCCGGTGGCGATCTTCGGCAGATATTGGGATTTCTGCTCGTCCGATCCGTGGCGGAGCATCGTGCCCATGATATACATTTGCGCGTGCACCGCGCCGCCGTTGCAGCCCTGCGCCTGAATTTCCTCGAGGATCGCCGCCGCTGCCGAAATCGGCAATCCGGCGCCGCCAAATTCTTCGGGGATCAGGGCTGCAAGATAGCCAGCGTCACCAAGAGCCGCGACAAAATCGGACGGATATTCACGTGACTTGTCACGGGCGCGCCAATATTCGCCCGGGAATTTCTGGCAAAGCTTGGCAACTTCATCGCGTATCTCACTGTAATCCTGCATGCATTCCTGTCCTTCAATCCTGTATTGTTGGCAACCGTCCTGACACCCGGCACCGCTCGCAAAAGCCATCAGCCCCGGACAGCCACAGGCTGCGGTCTTCGATCATGATTGAAACGAACTTGGCCGGAAGATCAACCGCCAATCACGCGATGACCGGTCCGGCGACAGACATGAGGCCGCTCGTCAGATGGTCTCCGGCCAGTAGAGCCGCATCGGATTGGCGACGAGCAGCTTGCGCTGGAGTTCTTCGGTCACCGCAATCCTCGGGATCATATCGACCAGATGCCCGTCGTCGGGGATGTTCGATTGCATATTGGGATGGGGCCAGTCGGTGCCCCATATCACGCGATCCTGATAGTCCTCGACCAGCGGCCGGACCGCTGTGGCAAAGTCATACCACGGATCACCGCTTGCATCGAGCCGGTCGGGGCAGGTGGCCTTGAACCAGATATCGGGGCGGGAATCGAGCAAGGTCCGGAAGGCTTTCATCTCCGGTCCGTCGGGCCCCTGACTGACATCGGGTCGGCCCATATGGTCGATCACCACCGGCACAGGTATCGCGTCGATGAAGGCGCGCATCTCGTTCAATATGTCGGCCTCGAAATAGATCACGACATGCCAGTCCGCGGGCAGACGGCCGGCGACTTCGAGAAACTTGTCCTTGGGCGCATTGTCGACAAGGCGCTTGAGGAAATTGAAGCGAACGGCGCGGATGCCGCCTTCGTGCAGCGCTGCAAGGTCGGCATCGCTGATATCCGGATCGACCACGGCGACGCCGCGCGCCTTGCCGTTCGACTTGGCGATGGCATCCAGAGTGGCGCTGTTGTCGGTGCCGTGGCAACTGGCCTGGACGATCACATTGCGATCAAAACCGAGATGGTCGCGCAAGGCAAAGAGCATATCCGGCCCGGCG
>NZ_PYIA01000070.1:0-3781 GCF_013265645.1 Sphingopyxis sp. BSNA05
AAAGTGATATGGTCCATCGTCTGTTTATAATAGTTTAGTGTCGAACAACTTATAAAAAGGTTTTCGCATGGGAGGGATGGACCCTGAAGCTCTGGCAGATGGACCGGCTGTTCATGCGCCCTCTGCACTCGACTTTCTCCGCCTGAGCGAGCAAGATATGTTCAATCGCCATCAAAGAGATGGTCTGGACGCACTGGAAAAGCCGAAACTGCTGACGGAAGACATTCGCTATCCGGCAAGCCTCTACATTATTTTGAAAGCGACAAGGCTGTGCAATCTTCGGTGCAGCTATTGCAATGCCTGGCGGGAAGGCCCGAACCAGGTCATCTCCTTCGAGCTGCTGGCGAAAACCATACAAAACGCAATGTCTCTCCCCGGTATCCGGTGGCTGCACATTGTCTGGCACGGCGGTGAGACAACCCTTCTGTCCCGCCGCTATTTCGAGCGGGCAATCTGGCTGCAAGAACATTTCAGGATCGATGATCGCCGCGTCGAACATTCCATCCAGACCAATGCAACACTGTTGAACGAGGATTGGTGCCGCTTTTTCAAGGCGACGGGATTTTCGGTCGGGGTCAGCCTGGATTTCAACGAGAAAAACCACGACAGGCATCGCCGGTTCAAAGACGGTTCCGGAAGCTATGCAGACGCGCGGCGGGGCGTGGATCTGCTGGAAAAATTCGAGATCCCGCATGGTTGGCTCGCGGTGGTGGACGAGCAGGTCATGGCGCTTGGCGCACGCGGTTTGCTGGAGGGCTTGCTGGAGCAAAACGTGGCAACGGTGGGGTTTCTCAACGCTCTGCCGGCCAATGACGAAAGTAGCTCTCCCATGCCTTATCTTCCGTGGGATCGGTTTGTCGAGTTCCTGCGCGATGTCTTCCGGCTGTGGAAAGCGGAATATCGCGACAAGATCACCATTCGCGAACTTGATTCACTATACCGGATCGTCGGCGGGTCCGACTCTCGCCTCTGCATTTATCAAGGCGGATGTATGGGACAATATTTGACAGTGGAACCAGACGGCGTGGTGTCAGCCTGTGATAAATATGTTGGCGACGAGGCATTCAGATTCGGCAGTCTCGCCACGCAATCCCTGCAGGAAATATTGGTGAATAATTCATCGCTGGAACAAGTTAGGTCCGAATCGGACGCTCTATTGAGTTCATTCTCTTTATGCGCTAACTATAAATATTGTCGCGGAGGATGTCCACATGACGCGCGCCTGAATTTAAGGCACGGTATTAGTAGTAATTGTTGTGGTTTATATGATTTAATAGAGGATATGAAAGAAGAGGAGAGATAGGCATGGCTGAGATTTCAATCGATCGTGAAGCTTTCGAGATTCTGGAAAAAGGCGAGCTGGAGGCCGCGAAAGGGGACTCCAGACTGGCAAGCTTCTTGGCCAACAAATTCCGTGAAGGGGACGAACGAGCAAGGGCAGATGCCAGCGCCAAAGCCGACTGGATATATAATATCTGGACTTACAGGTTCTAAGGCCGTTTCTGCGTTGCGCTGACGGCGCACCAATATGTTTCCGCGCGCGGAAGGCATCGGGTTTTTACGGAAGGTCCGAGGCAATAGGAATGGTTGGGCAATCGGTGTGGCTGTGACCGTATCCCGGACGCTATAGATTGCAGCTGTACTGATCGCGATCTTCATCTCGATATCTACAGGCTGAACCGGGTAGAAGGGCCTTATGTGCTGGAGGCGCAGGCCGACCTTTTGTCCGATCTGGCCAGCACCGTCGTTGTCCCGTTGGTCCCCGCGAAGGCCGTCCGCGCCGAAACCATGCGCAAGCTGAAACCGGTAATTACCATCAAGGGGCAAGACCTCTGCCTGATGACCACCGACATCGGCACCCTGCGCCGCGCGTCGCTGGGCAAGCCGGTGGTGAATGTGGAGGAGCCCTATCGCGCGGTGATGGTCGACGCGCTGAATTTTCTGGTTCAGGGGTTTTGAGGGGTCCAGTGTGTTTAGTGGAATATTTGCGCGCATGGCACCGTAATTGTGTCACTATTTTTAGAACGGATAATCATAGTCCTCATCATCTTCTTCATCGTCATCGTCATCGTATCCATACCTCGTGCGACTTATGGCTCGTCTGTTTTCATCTCTTATGTGCTCAATGTGCAGTTCAAAATCGATCAAATTAATGTTTCGGTCTGCTAAATGATCAAACTCCGACGAATACATCCCTGAAAAAGGAGCTTTCGAAAAGGCCTGCGACCTAGAGATTAGATTCACCAGCCAGTTTGCATCAACGGTTGACAAGGAATTGCCGAGGCCCATTTTAGGTTTTCTAGTTACCTTACCATCCACATACGCTTGAATCAAAATCGCTCGTAAATGTGCGTTTCTTGATTTGGCAATTGACTCCGGAAGGGCGCTAGTAATTTCGATGTCACACACAATCAGGAGCCAAAACATCCATATAGCTTCATGTTGATGATCGAGCGTGAGACTTCTAGTGATTATTATCTCCGCAACGGCGAGCCAACCATCTTCGTCTATTTCGCGACCCAAAGAATGTCTTTTGGCAACCAAAAGGCACGCATAGTCGATAGCGTGAGGATGCTTTTGAACAATCCGTTGAATATGTTGCTCCACAAAAGTCCATTCCTGCGAATTGTATATTTTGGCCTCGTCAAACGATCTGAATAGAATTTTGATGGGACTGTCAGAGCGAGTTTCTACCGCTGACGCGATCGCTTCGGAGATACTTCTTTCTAATCGATAGTGTTCGACGATGCCCCACTCGTTTTCGATCATGTGGTCGCGCAATCGCTGCGCCCATAAATCATTTATCGGTTCTAAGCTGGAGTATATTTGCGTCTTCTGATCATTTAGATTTAGTTCATATAGCGCCAGAGTTTCACGCAAATGAGATAGGACAGCTTGAGCTTCATATTCTGAACGCAGGCCGATATAATAGTCATCAACATGCCGGACTGCTCCGACGATGATGTTCCCGACCAATTCATCCAGCTCTTCATCAAGTCGCGACAGAACGAACTCCGTGATTAACCGATAAGCGTCTGGGCCGACCAACACCCCTCGGGTATTGCCTTGCTGTCCATTTCTAACAAAAAATCGAGAGCATTGAAAAAGTTTTTCTTAGAAGCTTTGTTTGTATCACGCTTGGACTGCTGAATGCCATGAGCCGCCCAAGCAATCGAGTGCGTGTATAAGCTAGGAAAACACTGCGAAATATCCGCTTTCAGGATGAAGGGCGCATACTTTAAGTTTTTTGACGCATGTTTTGACAGTTCAGAAAGCGACGGTACCTTTATCGCGCGTTCATCGTCATCATTCAGGATTTTTGGTTTGCCAATTGAGTATTTCGATAATTCAAAATTCCGTTCGAAGGCTGACCAATTCTGCCAAATGAAAGTTGAGACGTGAAAATATGATATAATGTTTGGAGTGCCAAAAAACGACGGCTACCGTCATGTTTTGTGCCATTATAACGAATATATTCTGTTTTTCGCTCGTTAAACTTATTTTGGTCTAGTGAGCTAACTATCCCATGGAAAGCTCTCTTTGCATCTTTCGACACAAAGCAGGGAGGTAGGGTTTCAGGATAGAGTCCCGAGTTGATTAGCTTAAATCGCGAGTCCATACTTTAGAATTACGCACACATCCGGCAACTAATCAACAAATATGAAATATTTAGAGTAGGATGCCAGGCACAATAGTCCGATTTCCTCTCCCTGAAGAGTGAGGGTTTACCGGACGTTATTTGCACAGCAACCCACCAGCGGAACGCCCTCATCCAACTGCG
>NZ_PYIA01000071.1:0-43541 GCF_013265645.1 Sphingopyxis sp. BSNA05
TTTACCACCGCTGGAATGCTGGTGAGCGCGAATGATGGAACTGTCGATAAATGCCATGGATTCTGGCGAACCTGCTGCCAAGGCATTGAATATATTAATCCAAACACCAGCCTTCGCCCATCGGTTGAAGCGATTGTAGACCGTCGTGTACGGGCCATAGCGTGCCGGAAGGTCCCGCCAGGGCGAGCCCGTGCGCAAAATGTAAAAAATACCGTTTAGTACCCGCCGGTCATCCACCCGCGCCACGCCGCGCGGCTTGTTGGGCAATAGCGGAACGATAATCGACCATTCCGCATCACTCAAATCAAATCGTGCCATGATACACCTCCTCTAAAGACAGTGAATCATATCTATGGCGCTATGGGAATCCCCTTTATGAGTACACAACCTAGGCGCCGGCCTTCCGGCGCGCCCCGGCGACTTTTTCCTTCAGATTCAGCAGCATTGCCAGATTGACCTGGCCGCCTTCGGAAGCAACCTGGAAGATGCTTGCAACCAGACCATCGATTTCGGTGAGATCCCCAGCCAGATCGGTAGAACCATTCTTGTCCGCCACCTGCAATCCGCCCTCGGTCAGAGCGGCCAGCTTCTCTTCCAGCCTGCGCCGTCGGGCAATCTCGTCCTGCAACTCGTTCTGGATGTCGGCCAGCGCCATGCTGCGAATGATGACGCGTTCGTCCAGAACATTGTTGGTGCGCCGGATTTCCACCGCGTCCTGTTTTTGCTCAGTTGCGATTCCATGCGCGCGCAGAGCACTTCAAAATCGATCGGCTTGGTTACATAATCGTCGGCACCTGCGGACAGGGCCTCGACCACTGCCTCGCCTTCCGTGCGGGCGGTGACCATGATCACCGGCAGCGACTTGGTCGCATCGCGGTCCCGCAACTGTTTCAGGACCTCGACCCCGTTCATCGTCGGCATCATATAGTCGAGCAGGACGATATCGGGGAGGGATTCCTCGATTGACTGGAGCGCCGCCATACCGCTGTCAACGGCCGCGGCCACAAAACCTGCCTTGCCCAGCCGGCGACACAAAAGGGCACGGTTCGCCTCCACGTCATCGACGACAAGAATTTTCACGACAGCGGGTTCGATCGGATGGTTGTTCTGCATCATCAAGGCCTGCTTCCAGTTCCTGTGGTCAATATCGAGGGAGATTCGTCCCTGTTCCGGGCGTTCTTTTCCGGATCGGCGTGATCGCCAAAAGCGCCGATGCTGGCGACCAGTTTTCTCGGGCTGATGCCATTTTTGGGCAGGATTCTGGCGACTTTGCCTTCGAGCTTTGCCCGTTCAGAATCGTTCAGAAGCTTGCCCGTGACGACAAATACGGGTGGCCGGACCTCGCTGTCCATTTGCGATATATGATCCAGAAGCTCGAAACCGCTCACATCCGGCATCTTCAGATCGGTGACAACAAAATCGATTTTTCATCCGCCAATATGGCCATTGCCTTAGCTCCGCTCTGAACGGCGCGCGTGCTGTAACCCATCTGCGCAATCGCGCGCTGGTACAGATGGACGGTGCCCTCGTCGTCATCGACGATGAGGACCTTGCCCTTCTGGCGCAGCGAATAAAGCGACAGGATATCCGAAAAATCGACCCGGTTTACCGGTTTGACGAAATGATCGCAGGCACCTTTTTCCAGCGCCCGGCGACGGTTGTCATCGACACTCACCACAATGGTCGGAATGGAACTCAAGCTGCTGTCGGCTTCCAGCGCATCCAGCACCTGCCAGCCGTCTACCTTCGGAAGGTCGATATCCAGAAATATCAGATCCGGCCGATAGATGTCCGCTTTCTCCAACCCCTCTTCGCCGTTCGCAGCAGTCATCACATTATAACCCGCCTGCTCGACCAGCCGCGACAAGAGCCGCTGCGCGCTTGGCTCGTCTTCGATGACCAGCGCCAGTGGCAGGGAACTTGACCGGAACCGTTCCTGCGCGTCGAGCATGTCCATAACCTCTGATCCGCCGGAATCCTGTCCCGGCGCGTCGGGCAGGGCATTTGCCTTGACCCGCAGGCTGAATGTCGAACCGGTGCCCAGCGAACTTTCCACTTTGACGCTGCCGCCCAGCATTTCGGCGAAATGACCGGTGATCGACAAGCCGAGACCAGTCCCGCCGAACAGCCGCGTGGTGGTAGAATCGGCCTGGGAGAAAGGCTTGAACAACCGATCCATCTGTTCCTGCGACATGCCGATACCCGTGTCGGAAATGGAGAACATGATGTCATCCTCCTTTTTCCGCACGACGATGACAATATGCCCGTTTTCGGTGAACTTGCAGGCATTGCTGCCAAGGTTCAGCAGGCATTGGCGCAATTTGGTGGAGTCGGACCGTAGCATCTGAATCGTATCGTCCATCTGCATCATCAGCTTGTTGCCCTTGGCTGAGGCAATCGGCTCAAGCATGGCAACCACTTCGTCCATCAGCGTGGCAAGGTCGAAATCATGATATTCGATTTCCATGCCGCCGGCTTCGATCTTCGACAGGTCGAGAATGCCGTTGATCAGGCCCAGAAGCTGCTGGGCAGAGCTGTAGATCCATTTGATATCGTCGATGGAACTGTCCATGCCCGCGGCGTGCAATTCTTCCTGCAGCACCTCGGTGTAACCGATGATGGCGTTTAGCGGCGTCCGCAATTCATGGCTCATATTGGCCAGAAACTGCGATTTCGCCAGATTGGCATGTTCCGCCTCGTCCCTTGCCTTTTCCAGCCGTTCGGCAGATTGCGACAATTCTCCGTTCCGCTTTTCGATCTCGCCAAGCATCCTGTTGAAGCTGCGGACAATGACGTTGAAATCCGGATCCGCATCGCTGGCCAGACGGAGCGAGAAATTGCCAGACCGGCCAATGCGTTCCATCGACTGGGACATGCTGGCGAGCGGGCGAAACACCATTTTCCCCAGAAAGCGCGCCACGAAAAATGCCAGCGTGATGCAGATGATGAACATGATGATCGTGCTCGGCGCACTATCCGCAACAATGGTTCCCAGGGTCTTGCGATGAGCCGCAACGCGTAATTCGCCAACCCTTTCGCCATTTGCCATCACGGGGGCAATGATCTGCGTCTCCCCCATGTCGCTTTCCCGCGACCGGTCTGCGCCAGCGGAAACGATGGACTCCTCGTTGGCAAAGGATGCGACTTTGCGGCCGGACGCATCATAGGCACCGACCCACAACAGGTCATTGATGCCGCGAACGGAACTCAGGCTCTCGTTCGCGGCAATCTTGTCATCGAACAGGATCGCGGCGCTCAGATTTGCCGCAAGCACTTCGGCAACCTGATTATATCGCTGCTGGGCGGCGATCTGATTGTAATAATATTGCAGGCCAAGCAAGCCGACCGAAGACATCAGCAGTGCAAAGGCCGCGGTTGCCAGGGTGAACAGGGTCAGCTTCGACCGGAATGGCATATGCTTGAGCGCGGAGAGATGGAACAATTTCATCATTGCTTCACCCTCGAAGCCAGCCGAAGCAATTTCGAGCTGATCGCTATGCCGGACTGGCGGGCCGAACCGGCATTCACCTCAAAACGGATCTGGTTTCCGAATTTCACCAGGCCGATGGCACCGCCGGCGCGGATAAAATCATGATCGTCGCCGATCAGCAACAGGCCGCGCTGTCTGATGCGGCCGATTTGTGCCGGCGTGCCGGATCCGACATAGGCCACGTGGCAGCCCGACAGATCGGACACACCCGGATCAATATAGCGGACCTCGATAGGCCGCTTGCCAACCAGTTTTCTGTTCAGGGCCGCCACTTCTCTTGTCGCGCTCATACGGCGGACGACGCAGAGATTCAGCGAACCGCTGTTGCTGCCCTCGGGAAAACTGACAAAACGGAGCACATTATATATAATCGCCGCCTTCAGGCCATTGGAACGGCTCGACTGGGCGTGCAGAGGCTGCGCCATCAACATGGCCAACACCGCTGTAGCCATCCCCATTTTCAAAAACCAGTGCACCAGATTCATTCCCCCGCTTCCCTAAAATCGAACGCGGGCTTGAATCGAGGCGGTTCTCGAAACATATTCGGCGGGCGCGGGAAAAACTTCCTGGAAATATTCCAGTCGGCGTTTTTGCAACAGATTTTCACCGATGAGCGACAGTTCGACCGTTTCGATCGGCCGGTATGTCAGGCGGATATCGGCGCTGTTGTAGCTGGGCACCGCCCCTTCCAGAGCTCCCACATGCCGGAACTGGCTGTCGAAGGAAAATTTGTCACCGAAGTCGATAGCGTTGCGGATGCTCAGCTGATTTTCCGGCGACAGATTCGGGTCGACAATGGTCGTCCCGGGAGACGTAAGACCGTCAACCTGTCCGGTTTCATATCCAGATGCGAATATGCGACGTCGATATTCCACCAGGGCGCAATTCTGCCAGACAAGGCAATCTCGGCACCCCAGGTCTTGGCCAGCCCGTTGTTGTTGAAAGCCACGGGCAATTCGATACCAACGGGGGCGGTAAGCGGCTCCTGAAAAATCAGGCTCTGACCGGTTTGGCCCAAAGATACGATCCGGGAATAGATATTTCTGTAGGCGGCGACATCCAGCGACCAGCCATCGGCAATTTGGGCCCGGAAACCGGCCTCATAGGAGGTCGAGCGTTCCGACTTCAGGTCGGGATCGCCGAAAAGAACCGGATAGATCGGTATGGAAAACGGATTGCCGGGCGTATCAGGAAGTGCGACGGTCAGCCGCAGCTCCGCATCCCGTTCGAAACCGGACGGTGTTCGCGCGGCTCGCGATACGCCCGCCCAGACGGCAAAATTTTCTGCCGGACGATAGAATAGCCGGGCGCTCGGCTGCAGTTCGGTACCGCTGAAGCTGTTGAATTCGATCTTCGACCCGACGGTCAGGCGCAAACTGTCCGGAATCAGCGTGATATCGTCCTGGATATAGCCGCTCAGCCACTGGTCGCTGCGCCGTTCGTTGCTCAGCTTGAAACTCCCGTCCGCGACCAGCGTATCGACCGACGAGCGGGCGGCCAGTCCGACATTGATTTCATGTGTGTCGCTGGCTTTCCAGCGCAGGCCGAAATCGAGATCAACCATGTCCTGCTGGATATCCGCATCATATTCGAACCGCGTCGAACGGTCATAATAGGCCTGAAACGACCAGTCCAGATCCTCGCTAACTTCATGCGTCCACCGGCCGAGGACATGAAATGCCGAAAAACGGCCGTCGAGAAGATCGGGATCATAACCCGGGTTCAGGAGGTCCTGTCTGACAACCAGCGCCGGTATGTCAAAATCACCTTTCGAATATTCTGCAGCCAGAGTGAAAGCGTCCGCTCCACTGGGCTCGTAATCCATCCGCCCGCCGATCGCCCTGCCATGATATCGGCCCGCCAGCTTGTCACCATTGCCGTCGCGCAACCCATCGGTAAAGGTCGCGTTGGCATAAATGCGATAGCTGATATTCTCGTCAAAACGGCCTCCGTAGGAGCCATTGGCCTGCTGCTTTGTCAGCCCGATGCGGACATCCGCTGTGCCGCCCTGCAAATCGCTGCCATGTTTGGAAATGATATTGATGACACCATTGACCGCATTGCTACCCCAAAGGGCAGCACCCGGTCCACGGACAACCTCGATCCGTTCGATTTCATCGAGCGGCAGCATCAGCTGATCCCAGCGGACACCGGACAGGTTGTTGGTATAGATGGTCCGACCATCGACCATAACGAGAACCGAATTGCCGAACCGTCCGCTGAACCCGCGAGCGGTGACCGCGATCACCGAATTTTGCAATGTCGCGACCTCTAAACCGGGAACCATACGGAGCAGATCAGGGATGGAACTCGCAGTCGAACGGCGGATATCTTCCTGGGTGATGATGAAAACAGCCGCAGCAGACTCGCTTACTTTCTGACGCTTTTTGGCAACCGATGTCGCCTCCAGCGTCAAGAGTTCTTCCAGCTGCATATCGAGCAGGGACTCATCCTGGCCGGACTCGACGACGTCATCCTCGTCCGGCGCGTCCAGCTGCGCGTGCGCCGCTGTTGCGGACAGAGAGAGAAACGCGATCGACCCGACAGCCGATCTGGTAAGTTTTATCATCTTGATAGGAATACTCGCAATTGTCATTATCGCCCCGAAGCCTGCATCGGCTCGAACGCCTGCTGTTCCAGTAAACGGACAAACTCCGCTTCTTTTAAGGGTTTGGAGAGAAGATAGCCTTGAACATGGTCGCAACCCATCACCCGGAGGATGGAAAGCTGCTCTTCGGTCTCGACCCCTTCCACCACCGACTGGAGGTTCAGTCCGGAAGCCAGAGCGACGATCGCATGGACCAGCGTCCGCTTGTCGTTTCTTTCCACCAGCCCCGTCAGCAGCGACCGGTCAAGCTTCAATCGCTTGAAGGGCAGCTGTGTCAATTTTGCGAGATTGGAATAGCCGGTACCAAAATCGTCCATGGCCAGCGACACGCCAATCGAGCTGAGCCGGGTGAAACGGTCTGCGGCCATTTCCATCTGCTCCATGAAGGCGCTCTCGGTGACTTCGAGTTCCAGCAGTTCGGGCTTGGCCTTCCAATATGCCAGCGAGGCCTTAACCAGAGCGGCAAATTCCATCTGGCGCAGCTGGTTCGGCGATACATTGATCGAAAGTTTGATCGGTATGCCTTCGCCTGACCATTTCGCGATCCGCTTGATCGCCTCGATCAGCACCCACTCACCAATGTCATTGATGATGTTCAGCTTTTCCGCGAGCGGGATGAATGTATCGGGCATTATCAGCCCGGATGTCGGATGGTTCCAGCGAATGAGCGCTTCTGCGGAAGAGATTTTGAGCGTGCGGGAATCGAAAACCGGCTGGAAATAAAGTTCGAACTGGTCGTCCGCCAAAGCCGTCCGCAGCCCCTGTTCCAGATTGGACAGCCGAAGCGCATCGTCGTCCAGCGCTTTGGAATAAACGGTGACACAATTCTTCCCGTCATTTTTCGCATGATACATGGCGGCGTCCGCGGCCCGCAGCAATTCGGTAAAATCGAAGCCGAATTCGGGGCTCATCGCCACGCCGATGCTGCAACTGATCGAGATGCTTTTCGAACCCAGTTCGAACGGCTCGGCCATCGCCCGCAAAATCCTCTGCGCGATTTTCCGCGGCAGTGCGGGGGATTCAAAATTATTCAGGAATATGGTGAACTCGTCACCACCCATACGGCAGATAAGCACATCTTCGGTCCGCGCGTCGTCGAGATTGACTTCCCGCATCGCCAGATGGAGCCGCTGCGTGACCTTCTGCAGGATGACATCACCGACGCTATGGCCGAAAGTATCATTCACATATTTGAAGCCGTCCAGATCGAGATAGAATACCGCGCTCTGCGCTTGGGTTTCACTATTGGCAGTCAGCTTGTCCTCGACCAGTCGCTGAAACTTGATGCGATTGAGCAACCCGGTCAGCGGGTCTTCGAAGACCTTGACGAGAAGATGCTGCTCCGCGGCATCGCGCGCAAGATTTGCCGCACGCTGATCCGCAAAACGTCGCGTGGCAAAAATGGTCGTACATAGGGAGAAGAGGATGAAGGCCAGAATGACGTGATCGATGGCGTGGGCTGAATGTTGAACGGCCCAGTCATGAAACCGGCTATCGGCCTCGCTGCTTACGATCAACAACCAGCTGCCCACCGCCACTATCGACAGGATGATGACATCGCGGCTGGCTGAAGAGAGCTCTCTCCAGACCGATAACAAGCCAAGACCAAATATATGTTTCACGCAATAATCATCCCTACCCATTGCGTTAACGGGCGTTTCTAGCGGGAGTTTAGCTTTTGCTGCCGATCTGCCGGATCAAGGCCGAGAAACGGAAGGGAATCTACCGGCGCAAATTCCGCGCGCACTGGGCGGAACCAATGGCGCCGGCGGGCAGGTTGCGGGGCAGCATTGTCACTGCACTCGTCTTCACCGGATGAAAAACTCGACTGGCGCGGTCAGTTCCAGCTGCTTGTCGGGCCAATCCTGCGGTGGCTTTGGAAACGGGGCCGCACGCCGGATCGTTTCCAGCGCGGCCTTGTCCAGCCGCCGCGAGCCCGAGGACCGGGACAGTTGCGCGCTGACCAGCCGCCCCTCCCGGTCCATCCGGAACCGGATATAGGCCACGCCCTGTTCGCGGCGCGCTTTTGCTCCGGCGGGATAGCGGCGGAATTTCTCGAGATGCGCCAGAAGCCGTGCTTCCCAGCTTGTTTCAGCACTGCTCGGCCGCGGTGCCGGTGGAACCGGGCTATTTTCCGGCGCGCTGGTCTGTTCAACCGGAGGCCCCGGATCGGGCAATTGCGGCTGTACGGATATCGGATTGTCGCTGGCAAGCCGAATGACCGGCAGTTCGATATCCTCCTCGACCGGTTCGAAATCCGGCATTTCCTTCTCCACCTGCTGCGGGCCGGGGGGAACTTCGCTGCTCGGCTCTGGCGGAGCCGCTGGCGGCGCGATTTCAAACACGGCCAGTGCCGGCGTATCGAGCTTCACCTGGCTAACCCCGCGGTGGATGAAAAAGCCGCCCAGCACGAGCGCGTGAAACGCGAGGGTCAGAGTGAAGGCGGTGGAGCGGTTGACGGCGGATGCGCTGCTATATTGCCCGTGTTCGTATATCGGCCCGGACTCCGCCATCCGTTGCGGGGCCGGCGGAACGGCTGTGACCGGCGGTACCGTCACCCTTGCCTTATCGAGCAGCTGCATATGTTTCACTATTCGTCGCCACTGGCCGGCATCTGGCGGGGCAACGGGCGGCTGGCGACCCACAGCGCGCTGGCCAGCACGGCAATGCCGACCAGGCTAGCCGGCAGCCAGTCCGGACGGGCGGCGAACAGGAACAGGCCATAGCCGAAAGCCATGCCGCACCATGCCGTGATGCGTGCCTTGCGCGATATGGCCCGCTCTTCCCGCCAGGCCCGCAAACCCGGTCCGAAGCGCGGATGGTTCAGAAGCCAGGCTTCCAGCCTGGGCGAAGACCGCGCAAAACAGGCCAGCGCCAGGATCAGGAAATCGACGGTCGGCAGCAGCGGCAGAAAGGCGCCGACAAAGCCCACGCCCAGGAGCAACAGCCCCACTCCCAGCCAGAACATCCGTACCGTTCGGCTGCGCTTCAGCAGCTCCTGCCCGTCGGTTGTCTCCGGAACGCGCTCAACCAAGACAGGCATGGGCAAGATCCTGGACCCGGGCAAAGGCAGATTGTGCGCCCTGCACCACCCGCGCTTCCTCGGCATCGGTCAGCGCGACAGCGTCCAATGCAGCTGTAAATGCCCGCCAATGCGCTGCCGGTCCGATCTCTGCTGGCGCGAGATGCCGCGCACCATGCGTGTCCGACAGCCCCATCCTGGCCGCCTGTTTACGGAGCAGCGCCGCCCCCATGTTGGAACCCTCGGCCACATAGAGCCACCCGAGCGCCGTGGGCAGATCGGCTTCCTGTCCGGCGGCAAAGGCCGGATCGTCCCCGAGCTGGGGCAGCTCCAGCCCGAGATCCACAAGATCCGCCGCAATCAGCGCTCTCCGGCGCCGGTGCTGCAATCCGGGGAGAACCGCCTGCAGCCTCGCGTCGTCATATAGCGCGTCGATTTCACGGTGGAATGCCCATTGCATCTGCACGAAACGGCCATAGCCCTGCAGGTCATCGAAGCTGGATGCTTCCATCACGGACCTGTCCAGCGCGTCATGTACTTCATGGGTCAAGGCCTTGAGCCGTTTCGCCCGAGACGGTGCGAGAGTGTCAGTCATATCATTCATCATCAATGTCTCCGATAAAGTCAGAAGCGGAAGGAAAGGCCGATTTTCAGCCCGTGGACATCGGCCTTGCTGGCGGCCCGGCGGCCGTTTTCGATGTCGGAGGTGCCGACCTGCGTAACCTGTTCGTAGATCGGGTTCGGGATTTCGATGATCCCGATTCCCGGGATATCGTAGATGATGGGCGGGCCATATCCGACGATCTCGTTATAGCTGAAGGACTTGCCGACTCCGGACCGGGCCTCTTCAAACAGGAAGTCCTTCTGCCCAAACCGGGCGTAACTATATTCGCCACGCAGCGAAATATTCTTGCCAAGAGCGATTTCCGCACCGGCGCCGAGCGTCCAGCCCGTCCGCGTCTTGCTGTCTGTTTCGGTGAAGGAGAGCTCGGTCAGATAGCCGTAGGGATTGGCCTGGGACAGGTTTTTAACGGCATAGGTGTCTATATATTGCCCGCGGGTCTGCTTCTCCTTCAGGAAGGCGAGACCACCGGTTCCGTAGAACAGAGCCCGGCCGGTTGCATAGCCAATCCGACCCCGCGCCGTGGCCATCCATTTTGAGTCATAGGCCATGGATGCCTGCGACTCCTGATCGGCAGCGAGTTCGTAAAAGCCGTTGGCAGTGGTCTGGATTTCCTCGGAAATGGCATAGCGCATCGCATTGCCCTGCATCAGGCTGAAATCGGCCTCCACACCGGCAATCCAGCCGCCGCCGAGATCGAAATTATAGCCCGCGAACGCGCCCCATTGCATGTCTCCATGGCTCAGATCGGCGCTTTCCGTGGCGGCGACTGCATCCGCATTGCCAGCTCCATCAGTGGTCGTGCCTTCTCGCGAAATATCCGCATAGCCTGCGGTCGCACCGAGATAGAAGCCGCTCCAGTCGCCGTCGAACGAACCGGCCGCTGTTTTGCCGAGCAGATAGGATTCCATCGCCCGCTGGCGCTGGTTATCGGATTCCGCTTTGGCCGGGCCACCGAAAGCACCGGTAAAGCCGAGCCGGAAAGTACGGCCCGGTGAAGGCATCAGGCCCAGTGTCAGCGCGTCCATATAGTAGCGGTCGGTAATATTATCGATTCCGAATTCCACGCTCATCCGGTCATCGATCCGGAAATCCCCGAACAGATCGAACACATCATAGGGCTCCCAATCGACAACCGTTAAGGAACCGCCAAATGTATAGATCGTGTTGCCGCGGTCCCCCATATGGGTATAGCGCCCGCCGACGTGCAGCCGCTCGTCGAACAGTCGTGCTCCGAGCGTCGCCGAGAGGCTGTTCTTGGGCGGAAGATGGGAGGGAATATAGCTGTTGGCGGTCCCGCCTTCCCGGCATGCTCCCGCCTCGGTGCAGAACTCTTCATAAGTCAGGACGGAGCCTGCCAGTTCGGCATAGACGCCACCCGTGTCGTAGCGCAGCGAAAGCTCCGCACCCTGAAACTCGGCGCTGTCGATATTGATTACCGACGTCAGCCCATCGCTGTTGCCGCGTGTCAGATAGTCGTCCACATGGTTGGAATAATAGCTGATTCGAGCCTGCAGGACGTCGTCCGAGACAATCAGCGAATCCGTCTGGTAGTTGAGTCCGATCTCGCTGTTGCGCGACCGCTCGGCGCGTGCTGGGTTGTCCGGATCGGGATAGAAAGAGAAACCGGTCGTCGATTCAAACAGGCTCGGCGCGCGGATCGCTTCGGCATAGCGGGCGAAAACTGCAATCCGGGCAGCGGCTCCACAATGACCGAGGCAATGGGCGAGAAGCCGCTGTTATTCTCGTTATTATAGCCGGTCGCCCTGTCCCGGTCGTCAGACGTTCCGGTAGAAACATCGACCAGATTATTGTCGTGCGACTTTACCTTGGTGTAGCGCATCGCTGCATTGAGCGTGAGCCAGTCAGCCGGTTTGAGCTCGCCAGACAGATAAGCGCTATATTCATTACGCCAGCCGTCGCGGGGTTCGACAAAATCGCTATAGCCCGAGTTGCCCTTGTAATCTTCCCATCCCGGCGGCGGTTTCAGGCGCTCGCGTGTGTAGGAACCGCCATAGCTAAGCGCGAGCGCGCCGACCCCGGTATCAAAGCGGGAATCGTTCCAGAGCCGCAAGCCCCAGCGATTGGACTGGCTCTGGAAAGCGGCATCGTCGTTGAGCACCGTCCCGTTGGGCAGCGTGAAGCGATAGAGTGTTTCGATGCTGGTGAAATTATCCGTTGCCCAGCTGTCGAGATGGAGATCAACAAGATCATTGTCGGCGGGATCCCAGCGCAAACGACCGGTATAGGTGTTCACATGGGTCCGGCTGAGCGGGGCTTGCAAAGCGCCACCGAATCGGACGATCTGTGACGGCATCATTTCGCCGAAATCACTCTCGTAGCGCATATAGGACAGATCCAGAGCGAGATCGTCGTTTGGCCGGATCACGCTGCGCAGCAAGATTGATATGTTGTCCTGCGAGCTGCTGAGCACTTCCTCGCCATGCTGGTAGCGGCTGCTGCCTGCGGGCACCTCACCGTGTTCGCCGCCGAAATAATTGCCGGTCTTGCGGCGCGCAACAGCCCCGACGAGATCAAACACATCCGAGCGATACGCAGTGGCGATACTGAAATTATAGCCGTTCAGGTCCAGCATGTCAGGCCGGGCATAGCGCTCGTCGGACCCGTTGCCGGTACCGAGCGTCCCCACCGCCGGTATATCGACATTATTGCCCTGCAAACCCGCCTTGAAACGAATTCCGAAATTCTTGTCGTCGGCCACCAGATCATTGGCGCTGAGGGTGTTCGCCCGCACCACGCCGCCGGTGGCGCCGACCCCGTCTGCTGCCGCACTAGGGCCTTTTTCGATCGTGATACTGCCGACCAGATCGGGGTCGAGATAGGTCCGGCCGGCGACGCCGGAATAGCCGCGATAGACGGTCGACTGCTGCAGCGAGCCGTCAATCACCACCGGCACGCGGTCCATCCCCTGCATCCCGCGAATATTGACATCCAGCGCGCCGGAGTTGCGATTGTCGCCATTCAGCACGCCGGGAACGCCGCGCAGAAAATCGCCCGGCGAGGTGCCACGGTTCTGCTGGATCTGCTCGGCCGAGATATGGGCGGTCGAAGCCGCGCTGCGATAGGGCGCGTCCCGCGAAGCGACGCCGTTGCCGCGTCCGGAAGTCCCGCCGCTGCCCGCGGTTCCGCCGCTACCTTCGACCTTGAGGGTAGGAAGCTGGACCGTGCCATCATCCTCTGCCGCAGCGGGCACGATCACCACCGATCCGTTGGTGAGACGTCGATAGGTCAGGCCGGTGCCTGCGAGCAGGGCGGACAGGGCGCTGTTCACATCCATATTGCCCGACACGGCGGACGAGCGCTTGCCATCGACTTCGCTGGCTTCAAAACCGACCTGGATATTGCCCTGTTGCATGACCTGCCGCAGCGCGCCGCGCAGCGTCTGGGCGGCGATATCGAAATCATGCCGCATATCGTCTGCTGCCATGGACTGGTCCTGCGCGACAGCCGCCACCGGCGTCACGAAGTTCAGCGCGGTACCGGCCAGCATCATATACCGCACAATATTGATCGTCCGTCTGTCACGGCCATTTTTCGAAATCATCGTCTTGCAATCCCTTCAGAGCATCAAGACACCGTTGGTCAGGCGTCCCGTTATCGCTAATGCGAGTCAATCGCACTAACTGTCAGAAGGTAGACTGATGCCGCGGCAATTTTCCCAATGCCCCGGAGAAAATTATTTTTCCTTGCGGCGGAGCAGCAGCGCGCCGCCGGGCAATTCCACCCGCTCCAGGCTGCGCATCCGGGCAATGGTTGCCAGCGCTTCGTCCGGACGGGCAATCAGGAACACACCGCTCACCGTCGGCAGATCGTCAAAATCGCCCCACAGCCAGACCGGTGCGGCGCGATAGCGGGCAATCTGCTGAATGGCCTCGTCCACAGGCTGCTGGTCGAGCAGCAATTCCCCCTTGCGCCATGACGCCATGGCCGAGACGGGTCGGGAGGCAGCGGTACGACACCGCTATCGGAATAGCGCGCCCGTTCTCCCGCCTTCAGCAGATGCGCCGCGCCGCGCGTCCGGCCCTGCACTTCGACCGCGCCTTCGGTGACGGAAACCTGGACGCTGTCATTCTGCTGCATCACCTCGAAAGCGGTGCCGATATCGCGCGTCACCCCGTCCATCGCCTCGACCAGAAACGGGCGGGATTCATGCCGGACGTCGAACCATGCGCGGCCCTCCAGCAAGCGGATGGTCCGGTTCCGTCCCTGCATATCCACGGCAATGGCGCTGGCACTGTCGAGCATGACGGTCGACCCGTCGGACAGCGCGATGCTGCGCGTCTCGCCGGCAGCCGTGCGGAAATCGGACTGCATTTCCAGCAGCAAGACCGGGCCGTAGAAGAGCGCGATGAAACTGGCGGTCAGCGCCAGCGGCAGGGCGCGCACCAGACGGCGGCGCGACAGGCGCGGCCCTTTTTGCAGCGGCTTCGGGCGCATCCCGGCGGCCGGCATCGGGCGGCTGGCCGGTCCCTCGGTAACCATGTCCAGATCCTGCCAGAGCGCGCGTTCGCGGGCAAAGGCGGCGGCATGGCTTTCATGCTCTGCCAGCCATGCTTCCAGATCTTCCAGTTCCCGCTGGCTCATTTCCTGCGAAGCGAGCCGGACGATCCAGTGTCGCGCCCGCTCGCCGGGGTCGGCCTGCGGCTTCTGCTCGCTGGAGGGAGATGGTGATATGGCCTGTTTCTTCATGTTCATGGTGCAAATTGGTCCGAATGGCGCCGGTTACGGCGGCCCTATAAGAGTAGACGCCTGCCGGCGCCTTTTTCCCAAGCAGAAAGGCGGAATATTATTCGCCGGCCGGATCACCGTCCCGGACCTGCGCAAGCTCGCGCAGCGCCCGCCGCAGGTGATTTTCGACTGTGGTCGAACTCACCCCGACCCGCTCCGCGGTTTCCCGCTGGGTCAGCCCTTCCATGCGGGTGAGGTGCAATATTGTGCGCGTCGGCTCGGGAAGACCGGCCAGCGCATCCCGCACCCGCTGCAGCGTTTCCCGCGATTCCACGATCCGGTCCGGCCCCGGTTCATGATCCTGCCCCCACAGCAAAGCCTCCGCATGCTGGGCAACCGCCGTCTTGCGCCGGTCGCTCTTGATATGGTCCACCGCGACATTATGCGCCAGCCGCCGCAAATAGGCCCGCTTGTTGAGAATCGGCGGATCATCCCGCACCGCCTGGACCTTGAGCCACAATTTCTGCGCCACATCCTCGGCCCCGTCCCGCCCGACAAGCCGGCTGAGCTGCCGGAGCAGCGACTGGCGTTCTGCAAGCAACAGACGCGACAAGGCGGTGGCGTTGATAGACATGGCTGACCGTCAGGCCCAGTACATCAGTTGCGAATGACTTGCAATAAGGATGGTGGCGGGGGGGCGCGCTGGTCGGTTGACGGCCATCGGGTTGGTGGGGATTTTACTTGGTGCGTGTTGCGAATGAACAAATGGTGCCCAGAAGAGGACTCGAACCTCCACATCCTTGCGAATACATGCACCTGAAGCATGCGCGTCTACCAATTCCGCCATCTGGGCCCATGCAGGCGGTGATCATGTCGATACCACCTGATAGAGGCGGGCGATTAGCCGCTTGGTGGTTCTGCTGTCAATGATTCATATCGGCAAAAACGCATTGCTGCCGGTCACCGGTGCGCGGGCCGTGCGGATCGGGGGCGCGGCGGCGGGAAATATGCTATGCCGGGGAGGGAATCGGCTGTTGCTTCACCCGCCCGGCTGAGGCAGAGGCAAGTGAACAAACCAGGGCACGAGTGGAAGATGGACATGGATCTCGACGGACAATTGATTTGCATATTTGGCGGCGGCGGCTTTCTCGGGCGCTATGTGGCGCAGGCGCTGCTGGAGCGCGGGGCGCGGCTGCGCATTGCCGAGCGCAATATCAAGAATGCGATGCATATCAAACCGCTCGGCAATCTCGGCCAGACGCAATTTGTCAGCGCCGATGTGAACAAAGCCGACAGCGTGGCCCGTGCGGTCCACGGCTGTGACGGCGTGGTCAATCTAGTCGGCATATTGAACGGCAATTTCGAGGCGGTCCATGTCGCCGGCGCGCGCAATGTCGCCGAGGCGGCGGCCGCGGCCGGATGCCGGACGTTGCTGCATATGTCCGCGATCGGCGCCGACAGCGAATCGCCCTCGCGCTATGGCAAGAGCAAGGGCGACGGCGAACAGGCGATTCTCAGAGCCTTTCCCGACGCGATCCTGTTCCGGCCGTCGATCATCTTCGGCCAGGAAGACCAGTTCATCAATCGCTTCGCCGCGATGATCCAGATGTTGCCCGTCGTGCCGATCATCGGCAGCAGCACGAAATTCCAGCCGATCTTCGCCGGCGATGTCGCCGATGCCGCAGCCGAAGCCTTGAGCCATCCGGAACTCTATGCCGGCCAGACCTTCGAGCTGGGCGGGCCGGAAGTGATCAGCATGGGCGATCTCAACCGGCGCATTGCCAGGATGACCGGCCGCGAACGGACCTTTGTCGATGTGCCCGATGCCGCCGCGAAAATATTGGCGATGCTGCCGGGCTCCCCGATCACCACCGATCAGTACAAGATGCTGCAGAAGGACAATATCGTCTCTGCCGGCGCGAAGGGGCTGGACGCTTTCGGCGTGGCACCAACCCCGATCGCGGCCATCGCCAGCGGCTGGATGGAAAAT
Source organism: Sphingopyxis sp. BSNA05 (assembly GCF_013265645.1). Classification (NCBI taxonomy): domain Bacteria; kingdom Pseudomonadati; phylum Pseudomonadota; class Alphaproteobacteria; order Sphingomonadales; family Sphingopyxidaceae; genus Sphingopyxis; species Sphingopyxis sp. BSNA05. Next base: position 16,422 of record NZ_PYIA01000071.1, read on the forward strand.
ATACCGCGCACGGCCGCTTCGGCGCGCGCGCCAAGGCGATCTAATCGCTGCCAGACAAAGGCGAGACTAGAAAAGCATTAGCAGAGCGATGCCCATCGCGACGCGGTAGACGACAAAGACCATCATCGAGGCCTTGCGCAGAAAGCGCATCAGGAAGGTCATGGTCGCCAGCGCCGCCAGAAAGGTCAGCGCGCCGGTGATCAGCGCTTCTTTCAGCAACGCGCTGCTCGCGCCCATCAGGTCCGGGATGATCAGCACGCCGCGCGGCCACCGCCGGAATCGACAGCAGGAAGGAAAAGCGCGCCGCCTCCACTCTGGTATAGCCCAGGAAGCGGGCTGCGGTCATGGTCACGCCGGAACGGCTGGTGCCGGGGATCAGCGCCATCGCCTGCGCCAGGCCAACAATGATGCCGTCCTTGAGCGTCAGATCCTCGAAGGATTTGACCTGCCGCCCGAAACGGTCGGCGATGCCGAGCAATATGCCGTAGACGATCAGATTGACCGCGACCAATGTGGTGCTGCGGAACCCGTCGAGATAACCGCCCGTCTTGAGGAACAGCCCGACGATCACGGCGGGGATGGTGCCCAAAATGATCCACCAGAACAAGCGCTTCTCGGCCGGCGCCTGGCCGATACCGATGGTGGCCAGCCCGCCGCGGCCCAGAGACCAGACATCCTTGAAGAAATAGGTGATAATCGCGAGCAGCGAACCGACATGGACCGCAATATCGATCATCGGGCCCTGATCGGCATATCCGGTGAAGACCGGCAACAGGATCAAATGGCCCGAAGAGGATATCGGAAGAAATTCGGTAACGCCCTGCACAATCGCGAGGAGCAGCATTTGCATGAAGGTCATTGGACAGCCCGTAATATGGTTTTGCGCTCAATAGCTTTTCAAAATGTCCTTGTCGTGAGGAAAATGCCATGAGGCAAATAGGGCCGATACGATACCGTTTATGGATTGCGAAAAAAATTGCGCATTAACTCAAAACAATCCCCTTATTTTATGACATAATAGCTGTCCTATATTGCAATTTGCGCGTGACTCCTGCCGTTTTTTGGCTAGTTCCGGCGCAACATCCCGGCGACCGGGCTGTCGTGACCATCAAAATTTACAGAAAACGAGTGTCTGGCATGGCTGAAGCCCCGCAGAAATTGGAAATGCTGAAATTTGTCGAGGAGAGCCAGGCCTATCCCGAGAAACGCGACCCCGATCTGCGCGCCGAGGATTTTCGCGAGATTGCAGATCGCTATGCCCCCGACAAGGCAGCCGAACAGGCCGCCCGCTGCTCGCAATGCGGCGTGCCATATTGTTCGGTCCACTGCCCGCTGCACAATCATATTCCCGACTGGCTCCGACTGACCGCCGAGGGCCGGCTGCGCGAAGCCTATGAAATGTCCAACCTGACCTCGACCATGCCGGAAATCTGTGGCCGCATCTGTCCGCAGGACCGCTTGTGCGAGGGCAATTGCGTGATCGAATTTTCCGGCCATGGCGCGGTCACCATCGGGTCGGTGGAAAAATATATCACCGACACCGCCTGGGAAGAAGGCTGGGTCGAGCCGCTGCAGCCGGGTCGCCCCAAGGGCCAGTCGGTCGGCATCATCGGCGCCGGGCCGGCGGGTCTGACCGCTGCGGAATATCTGCGCGTCGCCGGCTATGATGTGCATGTCTATGACCGGCACGACCGCGCTGGCGGGTTGCTGACTTATGGTATTCCCGGGTTCAAGCTGGAAAAGCATGTGATCATGCGGCGGGTACAGCGGTTGAAGGATGGCGGCATCGCCTTCCACGAGAATTTCGAAGTCGGTCGCGACGCGACGCTGGACGAATTGCGCGACAAGCATGACGCGGTTCTGATCGCAACCGGCGTCTACAAGGCCCGCGAAATCCAGATGCCGGGGGTTGGCGCACCGGGCGTCGAGGAAGCGCTCGATTTCCTGATCGCTTCCAACCGCAAGAGCTTTGGCGACACCGTTCCCGACTTCGACAATGGCCGTTTTGATGCCAAGGGCAAGAATGTCGTGGTCATCGGCGGCGGCGACACCGCGATGGATTGCGTCCGCACCTCGATCCGGCAGGGCGCGAAATCGGTCAAATGCCTCTATCGCCGCGACCGCGCCAATATGCCCGGTTCGCAGAATGAAGTGCGCAATGCCGAGGAAGAGGGCGTCGAATTTGTCTGGCTGTCCGCCCCGAAAGCGGTCGAGGGCACCGACCATGTCACAGCGGTCAAGGCGAACAGGATGCGTCTTGGCGCGCCCGATGCCAGCGGCCGCCGGTCGCCGGAAGTAGAGCCGGACAGCGATTTTACCGTCGAGGCCGATCTGGTGATCAAGGCGCTCGGCTTTGATGCAGAAGACCTGCCTGGCCTGTTTGGTTCGCCGGACCTCTCCGTCACCCGCTGGGGCACTTTGCGGGTCGATCACAAGTCAATGATGACCAATCTGGAAGGCGTGTTCGCCGCCGGTGATATTGTCCGCGGTGCCAGTCTGGTCGTCTGGGGCATCCGGGACGGCCGCGATGTAACCGAGCATATGCACCGGTTTTGAAAGAGAAGAAGCTGGCGGAAAAGGTGGCGGCGTGACGATTTTGATCCCTCTCTTGCTGGCCGTTATCGCGCCGGTTGCTCCCGCCGCAGATTATAGCGGCGTCACGGTGGAGCCACAGCCCGTGTCACCCGCTCTGCAGCTTTCGCGGATTTTGAACAGCGAAATCAATATCATTGGCGATGCCGACGATGACCAGCAAGCAGTGGAAATGATGCAGGAGCTTTTTGACAGTGACCCCGAGATGGCCGAAATGGAACGAGACTATCCTGGTATTGTAAAGCAGTTCGCCGAGGCGATGCTGCCAATCATCAACAAGTCTAGCCTCGAAAGACTGCCGCAATTGCAGGCGAGGCAGGCGGCGCTTTATCAGGATACCTTCACCGACCCCGAGCTGGCGGCCCTGATTGAGTTTTATTCCTCGCCAACCGGTCGAAAACTGGTGGCGCAAACGCTGGATACGATTGCCTTTGACACCACAATGACTGAAATGAAACAATCTCCGGATTTTGAATATAGCGCTGCATCAACGGTAGCAGACACCCGCGCCGCTGGCGCCAAAATTGCGACGGGGATGGATCGGCAGGATCAGCTTACATTAGCTGAATTCGGACGCAGCGGACTGATGCCAAAATTGCAGGCGATGGCGCTGAAAACCCATCAGATCGTGATTGACTGGAACAATGAATATGCTCCCGGAGAAGAGGCCGCGCTGGACGCCGCGATTGAGACCATTTTGGACAAACGCATGGAGAGTATGGATGAATAAGGTCCCTTTCGCCGCGTTGTTTGCAATCATGGCTGCTCCTGCTTTGGCCGCCGCGCCAACGCCCACGGAACGTGGCGATAACAGTGCCAGCGCCGATGCTGAGGGAACAGATCCGGCCCGCCTCGCCGCTGCCGAGGTCACGATCGACTATCTGTTCCCGCTCGGCACCTATGAGCGGATGATGAAGGGTACGATGGACCAGATGATGGACAGCATCATCAGCCAGAGTTTCGACCGTCCGATGGCAGAAACCATGAAAGGCTATGGCGTCAATGATGCGGCGATAGAGGAAATGGGCGATGCATCCATCAATGACATGATGCTGGAACGGGACCCGCATTTTAAGGAGCGGATGCAAATATCGACCAAAGTCATAACCAATGAAATGGTCGACCTGATGACCGCCATGGAACCGGCTATTCGCGAAACACTTGCAAACATCTATGCCCGAAAGTTCACGGCTGACCAACTGGCCGAAATGAACGCCTTTTTGCTACCGAAACCGGCGGCGCCTTTGCTCGTGACTATATGATGGTCTTTGTCGATCCGGAAATGATGCAGTCGATGATGAGCTTCGTACCGGAGATGATGCAGGCCATGCCGGCGATCATGAAAAAAGTCGAGGAAGCGACCGCCCATCTTCCGCCGGTCAAGACCGAGGCGCACCTGCAGGAAAACGACGAATGACGCACCTTTACCCCACGCCCGAACATGAACGCCTCGCGCGCGAAGGCATGTACCGCCCGGAATTCGAAGGGGACGCCTGTGGTGTCGGACTGGTCGCGGCCACCGACGGCAAGCCGTCACGGCGCGTTGTGTCCTCGGCCATCGATGCGCTGAAAGCGGTCTGGCACCGGGGTGCGGTGGATGCCGATGGCAAGACCGGCGACGGTGCCGGCCTGCATGTCGACCTGCCCGAGCGATTCTTCGACGATGCAATTGCCGACAGCGGCCACAAGGTCCGCCCGAACCGGTTGGCCGTCGGCATGATCTTCCTGCCGCGCACCGACCTCAATGCCCAGGAAATGTGCCGCACCATTGTCGAGGCCGAGATCATCGAATCCGGCTATACCATCTACGGCTGGCGTCAGGTGCCGGTCAACGTATCGGTAATCGGCCAGAAGGCCCAGAACACCCGCCCCGAGATCGAACAGATCATGATTGCCGGGCCGATGCCGGACAAGCAGGACGCGCGCGAATTCGAGAAAAATCTCTATCTCATCCGCCGCCGGATCGAGAAGAAAGTGATCGCGGCGCAGATTCAGGATTTCTACATCTGCAGCCTGTCCTGCCGCTCGATCATCTACAAGGGCCTGTTCCTCGCCGAATCCCTGTCGGTTTTCTATCCCGACCTGACCGACGAGCGGTTCGAAAGCCGGGTGGCCATTTTCCACCAGCGCTATTCGACCAATACATTCCCGCAATGGTGGCTGGCCCAGCCGTTCCGCTGTCTCGCCCATAATGGCGAGATCAATACTATCCGCGGCAACAAGAACTGGATGAAGAGCCACGAGATCAAGATGGCGAGCCTCGCCTTTGGCGACCATAGCGAGGATATCAAGCCAGTGATCCCGGCGGGCTCCTCCGACACTGCCGCTCTCGACGCGGTGTTCGAGACCATCTGCCGCTCCGGCCGCGATGCGCCGACCGCGAAGATCATGCTGGTCCCCGAAGCCTGGCAGAACAACCCGGATATCGATCCCGCTCATCAGGCGATGTACGAATATATGGCGAGCGTCATGGAGCCGTGGGACGGACCGGCGGCGCTGGCGATGACCGACGGCCACTGGGCGGTTGCCGGCGTCGACCGCAATGCGTTACGTCCGCTGCGCTATTCGGTCACCGCTGACAATCTGCTGATCATCGGCTCGGAATCCGGCATGGTCGTGGTTCCGGAAAGCCAGGTCATCGAAAAAGGCCGTCTTGGCCCGGGCCAGATGATCGCCGTCGATCTCGACGAAGGCGCCCTGTTCAAGGACCGCGAGCTCAAGGACCGGATCGCGGCGGAAGAGCCCTATGCCGATCTGGTCAAGGGATTCCTGACCGTCGACGATCTGCCGCCCGCTCCGGAAAATTCCGGCATGGGCTATTCCAGGGAAGAACTGATCCGCCGCCAGACCGCGGCCGGCCATACGCTGGAGGACATGGAAATGATCCTCGCGCCGATGGTCGAGGATGCCAAGGAAGCAATCGGTTCGATGGGCGATGATACGCCGCTCGCGGTGATCAGCGTCAAGCCGCGCCAGATCAGCCATTTCTTCAAGCAGAATTTCTCCCAGGTTACGAACCCGCCGATCGACAGTCTGCGCGAACGCCATGTGATGAGTCTGCGCACGCGCTTCTCCAATCTGGCGAATATTCTGGAGCAGGACAGCCAGAATGAAGATGTCATGGTGCTGGATAGTCCGGTGCTGAGCTGCGCCCTGTGGGAGCGGCTGAAGCTCGGCTTTGGCGATGCGGTGGCGCAGATCGACTGCACCATGAGCACCAGCGGCGGAGCGATCGAGCTGCGCGATGCGCTCGCCCGCATCCGCTCCGAGGCGGAACAGGCGGTGCGCGCCGGCAAGACCGAGATTTTCCTCACCGACGAGGATATTGACGAGGACCGGATGGCGATCTCGATGGTGATCGCGACCGCGGCGGTGCACACGCATCTCGTCCGCAAGGGTCTGCGCTCCTACGCCTCGGTCAACGTCCGCGCGGCGGAATGTCTCGACACCCATTGCTATGCCGTGCTGGTCGGGGTCGGTGCAACCACGGTCAACGCCTATATGGCGGAAGCGGCTATTGCCGACCGCCATGCGCGCGGCCTGTTCGGCGAACTGACTCTGGACGAGTGCCTCGCCCGGCACAAGAAAGCGGTCGACGACGGGCTGCTCAAGATCATGTCGAAAATGGGCATCGCGGTCATTTCCAGCTATCGCGGCGGCTATAATTTCGAGGCCGTCGGCCTGTCCCGCGCCTGTGCAACGATCTCTTCCCCGGCATGCCGACCAAGATTTCCGGCGAAGGCTATGCCTCTTTGTTCATCAACGCCCAGGAAAAGCACGAGGCGGCCTTTGAACCGGCAGTGGTGCGCTTGCCGGTCGGCGGCTTCTACAAGCAGCGCGATGGCGGCGAGGCCCATGCCTATGGCGCCCATATGATGCACCTGCTGCAATCGGCGGTCGCGCATGACAGCTATTCCTCCTATCTGCAATTTTCGCAGGCGGTGCGCGAGATGGAGCCGATCTATCTGCGCGATCTGATGGAATTCAACTATGCGCCCGAACCCGTGCCGATCGACGAGGTCGAGGCGATCACCGAAGTCCGCAAGCGGTTTAACACGCCGGGCATGAGCCTGGGCGCGCTGAGCCCCGAAGCGCACGAAACACTCGCCATCGCGATGAACCGGATCGGCGCGAAATCCGTGTCCGGCGAAGGCGGCGAAGAGAAACGCCGTTACACGCCGTTCGAAAATGGCGACAATGCTTCCAGCCCGATCAAGCAGGTGGCTTCCGGCCGCTTTGGCGTGACCTCGGAATATCTCGGCGCCTGCGAGGAAATCGAGATCAAGGTCGCGCAGGGCGCCAAGCCCGGCGAAGGCGGCCAGCTGCCCGGTTTCAAGGTCACCGAATTCATCGCCAAGCTGCGCCACTCGACGCCCGGCGTCACCCTGATCTCGCCGCCGCCGCATCATGATATCTACTCGATCGAGGATCTCGCCCAGCTGATCTACGATCTCAAGCAGATCAACCCGCGCGCGCGCGTTTGCGTCAAGCTGGTCTCCTCGGCCGGGATCGGCACAATCGCCGCCGGCGTCGCCAAGGCCCATGCCGATGTCATCCTGATCTCCGGCAATACCGGCGGCACCGGCGCGTCGCCGCAAACCTCGATCAAATTTGCCGGCACCCCCTGGGAAATGGGCTTGACCGAAGCCAATCAGGTGCTCACCCTCAACGGCCTGCGTCACCGGGTGAAGCTGCGCACCGATGGCGGACTGAAGACCGGCCGCGACATCGTCATCGCCGCGATCCTCGGGGCCGAGGAATTCGGTATCGGCACGCTCAGCCTGGTCGCGATGGGCTGCATCATGGTCCGCCAGTGCCACAGCAACACCTGCCCGGTCGGCGTCTGCGTGCAAGACGAGAAATTGCGCGAAAAATTCACCGGCACGCCGGAAAAGGTGATCAACCTGATGACTTATATGGCCGAGGAAGTGCGCGAGATACTGGCGCGTCTCGGCTATCGCTCGCTGAACGAAATCATCGGCCGCACCGAACTCTTGCGTCAGGTCAGCCGCGGCGCAGAGCATCTCGATGATCTCGACCTCAACCCGATCCTCGCCAAGGTCGACGCGCGCGATGACCAGCGCAGCTTCAACATCGACACGCCGCGCAACGAAGTACCGGACAGTCTCGACGCGGAAATGATCGACGACGCGAAGCCGGTGTTCGAGCGGCGGGAGAAAATGCAGCTCACCTATACCGTGCGCAACACCCACCGTGCGGTCGGCACCCGCTTCTCGGCCGAGATCACTGCCAAATATGGCATGAGCACGCTCAACGAGGACCATGTCCATATCCGCCTGCGCGGATCGGCCGGCCAGTCTCTCGGCGCCTTCCTCTGCCAGGGGATCACGCTGGAAGTGTTCGGCGATTCCAATGACTATGTCGGCAAGGGCCTGTGCGGCGGCAAGATCGTCGTCCGTCCGATGGTCAGCTCGCCGCTGGTCAGCCAGGACAATACGATCATCGGCAATACCGTGCTTTACGGCGCCACCGCCGGGCAACTCTATGCTGCCGGACAGGCGGGCGAGCGTTTCGCGGTGCGCAACAGCGGTGCGGACGTGGTGGTCGAGGGCTGCGGCGCCAATGGCTGCGAATATATGACCGGCGGCAATGCGGTCATCCTGGGCCCCGTCGGCAGCAATTTCGGTGCCGGCATGACCGGCGGCATGGCCTTCATTCTCGACACAGGGGGCGATTTCGAGAAACAGGCCAATGGCGAGAGCATCATCTGGCAGCGCCTCGACAGCAGCTATTGGGAAGCGCATCTGCGCGCGCTGATCGAGCGGCACCACCAGACCACCGACAGCAACTGGTCCGAAGCCATATTGCGCGACTGGGACCGCTGGCGGGATCGCTTCTGGCAGGTCTGTCCCAAGGAAATGGTCAGCCGGATCGCGCAACCTTTATCGGTTAAAGAGGCGATGGAAGCGGCGGAGTGAGTTTGTGAGTTGGAAAATTCAACGCGCTTATTGGATCTGGAAAGTCAAACGCGAGCGGGGCCTGTTCTTGCTCGCGTTAGGCCTCGGGGCCATTTTCGCTCTGCTATATTACATCCATACGACGGGATTCTGGGCAGCGACAAAAATCCACCTGAATTTGTCTCGGGAACTTTGGTGAAAATCTGGCAGCCATCAGTCACAGAAGTTCCCACTTACGTGACCTTGTTGAAAGTGAAGATGGATGACGGGAGCCATGTGCAATTAAAGGGGACAAGCAAGTTGATTGTCGATTGCTCAATCGGAGACAATGTCGAAATACTGAAATATACGAATGAAAACGACACAAGTTATTTTCGCATTGGCCCGAGAGCGTGCCTTGATGCCACCTAGATAATGTTCTTATCATGCTCCCTGCACCATCCCATCCTTCTCCGCATGACAAACCCAGAAATGTAATTTCTGGATTAGAAGTGCTAGCAATGCCTAGCTGCATATCTGCGTCGCCCATGCGAATTTAAGAAGGAAAAGCCATGCCCAAAATAACCCCCAACTACGTCGAAATGAAAGCCAGCGATCTACCCGCTAGCAAGGCCTTCTACGAAAAAGCCTTCGGCTTTGCCTTCACCGATTATGGTCCGGGATATGCGGCGGTCGAAGGCGGACCGGTACAAATCGGCATTGCAGCAGGATCGGAGCCGGTTGCCCCGATGCCAACATTCGAGAGCGACGATCTCCAAGCATCTCTCGCGCAAGTGAAGGCCGCGAACGGTGAAATCGTCGAAGAAATTTTCGCATTCCCCGGCGGACGGCGGTTCGAGTGCCTTGATCCGGCGGCAACCGGCTGGCAATATATCAAGCGGATTAGTCCAATCCCAAATGGCAATTGTCCATTTCCACCAAGGCACGTCGTTGCGAGCGTAGCGAAGCAATCCAGAGCGTCGCGCGTGCGGCTCCGGATTGCCACGTCGCCTGCGGCTCCTCGCAATGACGTTACTCCTTGTTCGAAACGGACAATTGTCCCCCAATCTGGGGGTAAAATTCGCTCACCAATGCATCAAGTCTCTTCCCCCCGTGCCCAATCGCGATTAAGCGATACCCATGTGGCAGTTGTACCAATTCCCTCTTTGTCCGTTTTCGCGCAAAGTCCGCTTGCTGCTGGGCGAGAAGTCGGTTGGCTATGAGCTGGTGCGCGAATCACCATGGGACCAGCGCGACGAATTTCTGGAGATGAACCCGACCGGCCGGACACCGGTGATGAAGCATAGCGAGCGTGGCTTCCATCTGGTCGATAGCGTCGCCATTTGCGAATATATCGAGGAAACGGTCGAGAAGGCCCCGATGATCAACGGCACGGCGGTCAACCGCGCCGAGATTCGCCGCCTGGCCGCCTGGTTTGACGAACAATTTTACGGCGATGTCACCGCACCGATGCTGCACGAGCGGATGCACAAGAGGCTGGTCCGGCGCGAGCCGCCCGATGCCAAGATCTTGCGCGAAGCCATGCGCCGGGCGAATTCGCATCTCGACTATATCGACTATCTGATCGACCACCGCAGCTGGCTGGCCGGGGCGACGATGAGTCTCGCCGATCTGGCGGCAGCCGCCCAGATTTCCGTTGCCGATTATCTTGGCACAATCGACTGGACAGGACACAAGCAGACCAAGGACTGGTACAGCATGTTCAAGTCCCGCCCGTCCTTCCGGCCCTTATTGTCCGAACGGATGGAGGTGATCGCACCGCCGCCCCATTATGAAAAAGTGGATTTTTGACGCACCACGGAATGCGATAGCGTTGCGCAGCGTCAACCCCGGACTTCATCCGGGGTCTGGTTACGACAACCCTAAAGCGTTTTGATCATCAACACCTTGTCCATGCCCGGCGCAAAGCCGTCTTTTTCCCGACCGGTTTCGACAAATCCGAATTTCGCGAAAAAGGGCGCGATCCGCGGCGTGGTGGATAGGTCGGCTTCGCTAAAGTCGCCGGACCTGATAATTTCCTGCAGCCGGTGCTCGGTCAGCAGTCGTCCGAGACCATCGCCGTGGAGCGTTTGATCGACCATGCCCCAGGTAAAGCGCGCCTGCCCCTGCCCTTCTCTGGCAAAGCCACCGCAACCGACAATCCGCCCGTCCTTTTCGATACAGAAATACTGCCCTTTCGGCCGGTCGAGAAATTCGACAAACAGGTGTCGCTCTGTCGGATCGAAAAATCCGGGACATTGCTGTCAAACAGGGCAAGGCAGGCGTTCTTGTCGGCAATGGCATAGGGCCGGACTTCGACCATCAGGCTTTGACGACAGTCATCAGATAGTTGAGCGACAGATTGTCGGACAGCGCGAAACCTTTCGACGGACTGTAGGACAGGCCGCTGGTGTCCACGACCTCGAGGCCGGCACTGTTGAGCAGCTTCTCCAGCTCTTCCGGCCTGATAAACTGTTCGTGATGGTGGGTCCCGCGCGGAATCTGCCCGGTCCGCTCGGCCAGCTCGACCAGCAACAGGTTGGAAAGCGCCGTGCGATTGGGAGTGGAGATGATCATAAGCCCGTCATCGGCCAGCGAGCCGGCCAGACCGTTGACGAAAGCCTGCGGGTCATCGACATGTTCGATCACCTCCAGCGAGGTCACCAGATCGAAATCCTTGCCTGCAAAATCCTCGATTGCCTCGTTGCGATAGTCGATATCCAGCCCCTGCGGTGCGGCATGGGCCCGCGCCACAGCGATATTTTCCGCCGCCGCATCCAGGCCGGTCACCCGCGCGCCCAGCCTTGCCAGCGGTTCGCAGAGCAGGCCCGCACCGCATCCGACATCGAGCGCTGTCCTGCCGGCAAGCGGCCTGAACAGACTGCTGTCGCAGTGGAAATGCAGATCGCTCGCGTCCCGGATATAGGCCAGCCGCACCGGGTTGAGACGGTGCAACATCGCCGACGAGCCCTTCGGGTCCCACCAGTCTGCGGCCAGTGCACCGAAATGCGCGGCTTCTTCGGGCTTGATCGTGCTACTTGCCTTTGTCATGTCGCCTCTTTATCAGGCTTTTCAATCCTGTTCAGGCCCTTTTTATCGAAAGTTTTAGCGACAGCAGCATGGCACGCATAGTGATGAAATTCGGCGGCACCTCGATGGCCGGAATTGAACGTATCCGCCGGGTGGCGCAGATCGTCAAACAACAGTCCGACGCCGGTCACGAAGTCGCGGTGGTGGTCTCCGCCATGGCCGGCGACACCGACCGGCTGGTCAATTTCTGCCGCGAAGCCAGTTCGCTTTACGATCCGGCGGAATATGACGTGGTCGTGCCTCCGGCGAACAAGTGACTTCGGGCCTGCTCGCCATTGCCTTGCAGTCCCTTGGCGCCAAGGCGCGCAGCTGGCTCGGCTGGCAAATGCCGATCCATACGATCGAAGCGCACAGCAAGGCGCGGATCGATTCGATCGACGCAACGGCGCTGACCACGGCCATGCAGAGCGGCGAAATCGCGATTATCCCCGGCTTTCAGGGCGTTAGCGACAATGGCCGGATCACGACGCTGGGACGCGGCGGATCCGATACCAGCGCGGTTGCCATGGCGGCCGCGGTGAAGGCCGACCGCTGCGACATCTATACCGACGTCGATGGCGTCTATACGTCCGATCCCCGGATCGTGACCCGGGCGCGCAAACTGAAAACCGTGACCTTCGAGGAAATGCTCGAACTGGCGAGCGTCGGGGCAAAGGTTTTGCAGACCCGCTCGGTCGGACTGGCGATGAAGGAAGGCGTGCGCATCCAGGTGCTGTCCTCCTTCACCGACGAAAATACCAACTGGACCGCCGACGACCTGCCCGGAACAATGATTATCAGCGAAGACGAAATGGAGACGGACGATATGGAAGGCCAATTGATTACCGGCATCGCCCACGACAAGAATGAATCCAAGATTACCCTGACCCGTGTCCCCGACAAGCCCGGCGCGGTCGCCAATATCTTCGCGCCCCTCGCCGATGCCGCGATCAATGTCGACATGATCATCCAGAATGTCGGCCGCGAGAAGGGCGAGACCGACGTGACCTTCACCGTGCCCAGCGCCGACCTCGACCAGGCGATGCAGGTGCTGGAAGCGCCCGCGAAGGCATCGGTTTCAACCGCCTGATCCCCGACAGCAATGTCGCGAAAATCTCGGTCGTCGGCGTCGGCATGAAGAGCCATGCCGGCATTGCCGCCACCATGTTCAAGGCACTGGCCGAACGCGGCGTCAATATCCAGGCGATCACCACTTCGGAAATCAAGGTCAGCGTGCTGATCGAGGAAGACTATACCGAACTGGCGCTGCGCGTGCTGCACACGGCTTATGGCCTGGACGCAGAGGATGCGGCCTGAAGCCAAACGGACCAACTCCGGCGCGTCATCGCACGCGGAACCAAAATTTGTGAACAAGGATCTTTTATCTTGAGCGATCTCCAAAGCCTGATGCAACGCGGCACCGATTTTCTTGGCTGCGAGACCGCGATCATGTGCGGGGCGATGTCCTGGGTATCCGAGCGCAATCTGGTCAGCGCGATTTCCAACGCTGGCGGCTTTGGCGTGATTGCCTGCGGCGCGATGACTCCCGAACTGCTCGACACCGAGATTGCCGAAACGAAGAAGCGCACCGACAAGCCCTTTGGCGTCAATCTGATCACCATGCACCCCGATCTGATGGAGCTGATTGCCATTTGCGGCAAGCATCAGGTCAACCATGTCGTGCTCGCCGGCGGCCTGCCGCCCAAGGGCAGCCTCGAGGCGATCAAGGAAACCGGCGCCAAGGTGATCTGCTTTGCCCCGGCCATGGCGCTGGCCAAGAAATTCGTCCGCTCCGGCGTTGATGCTATTGTCATCGAGGGCATGGAAGCGGGCGGCCATATCGGACCGGTATCGACTTCGGTACTGGCGCAAGAAATATTGCCGGAGATCGCCGATCAGCTGCCGGTCTTTGTTGCCGGCGGCATTGGCACGGGTGACATGATCGCCGCCTATCTCGAAATGGGGGCCAGCGGCGTCCAGCTCGGCACCCGCTTTGTCTGCGCCCATGAATCGATCGCCCATCCGGATTTCAAGAAAGCCTTCATCCGCGGCAACGCCCGCGATGCGATCACCAGCGTCCAGGTTGATCCACGGCTGCCGGTAATCCCGGTCCGCGCGCTGAAAAACAAGGGCACCGAAGAATTTACCCGCAAGCAGATCGAAGTCGCCAAACTGTTGGATTCGGGCGCGATAGAAATGGGCGAAGCGCAGCTACAAATTGAACATTTTTGGGCAGGAGCGCTCCGAAAAGCGGTCATAGATGGCGATATTGAGCACGGAAGTGTCATGGCCGGGCAGTCGGTCGGCATGGTCAAGGCCGAGGAATCCGTGGCCGAAATTATCAAATCTTTGATCGAACAGGCCGAAACCGCCCTGGCCCGCTAGGATGGACCGTTGCGCTTCGCTGCATCATCTGTCTTGCTTCGGTAACACAGTTTCGGCATAGCGGGCGCATGGACGAACATGCTTCCAACTCTTCCAATATCGATCCCGCCACCGCGCCGGAACTCTCCCTGTCGCCCAGCTATAACCAGGGCCTGACGCCGCTCCACCCGCCGCAGAAAAGCCTGATCCGGGCCAATATGGTTCTGCGGGCGCTGATCCTCCTGATCCTCGCCTCGGTCGCCGAACTGCTGCTCTTCCTGCATCACGAGGTGCAGCCCGGCATGGTGCTGGTTCCAGCGGCAATCTTTGCCGTTCTGACGGTCGCCGTCCTGCCGAACCGCATCTACCGCCGCTGGGGCTATGATATGGGCGACGAGCAATTGCGGGTGCTCCGCGGCTATCTCTGGCGCACCGACACGATCGTCCCGTTCAACCGGATCCAGCATATCGATGTCGCGCAGGGCCCGTTGCAACGCTTCTTCGGCCTCTCGACCCTGATCGTGCACACCGCCGGAACGCATAACAGCATCGTCACCCTGCCCGGGCTGGCCACCGCGGACGCCGAGGATATGCGCGAGACGATCAAGGACCATATCCGCCAAGACATGATATGAACGAGGCCGCAGAAACACCGCCCGTGCAGGACAGCGCGCCGTTCCGGCATCTGCACCCGCTCAGTATCATCCTGAAATCCCTGTCGATGATCGGACGGAATATTGTCGCTATTGCCGTTCTCCACTTCAGCCTGTTCGACCAGAATATCGCCTACACCGGGCTGGCTGCATTCGCGCTGTTCGCGCTTGTTGGCGGCGTCACCGCCCTGATCTGGTCGCGCTTCACCTATCAGGTCACGGAACGCGAAATCCGAATCAAGAGCGGGCTGCTCAACCGCAACAACCGTTCCATTCCCTTCGACCGGATCCAGGATGTCAGCCTCGAACAGAAGCTGGCCCACCGCTTGCTGGGTCTCGCCACGGTCGCGCTCGAAACCGGCTCCGGCGGCGGCGAGGATGGCCAGCTTGATGCGCTTTCACGCCCGGAGGCCGAACTTCTGCGCGACACGATCCGCGACTATAAGGCCGGATTGGCACCCGGCCGCCTTGTCGGCGGTGAAAAAGCCGAGATAGCAGAACCACCTCCGTTATTTGCTATGGACAACCGCCGCATATTGATTGCCGGACTGTTCAATTTCTCCTTCGTCCTGCTCGCGATACTCGGCGCTCTCGCCCAGAATCTCGACTTTCTCCTGCCCGACGCTTCTTCGATCCCCGCCGATGGATCGACGCCATTCCTGAGCAGGAGACGATCAATGCCTTCACCTCGTGGATGCGGATCGGTGGCGCACTGATCGCCATAATCTCGCTCATTCTGGTCGGTGTGGTCAGCGGAATCGTCCGGACGTTTGTGCGCGAATATGGCTTTCGCCTTGACCGGGTCGACACCGGGCAGCCGGGATTGCGCCGGCGGCGCGGTCTTTTCACGTTGACCGACATGGTGATGCCGATCCACCGGGTACAGGCCGCGATATTGCAGACCGGTCCCGTTCGCGCGCGGTTCGGCTGGTATCATCTCAAGTTCACGTCGCTGGCAGGAGACGGGACCGGCGAGACCGACCATAGCGCAGCGCCCTGCGCGACGCTGTCGGAAATCGAACCGATCCTCGATGAATGCGCCATCCGCCCACCCGCTGCCGATCTGCTGTTCCACGGCGTCAATCCGGCTTTCTGGTGGCGCGATGCCATCATGGTCTTGCTGGTGCTCGCGATCGTCGCCACCGGCAACGGCCTGTTTGTCCATCCGGGGCTATACGCGATCATCCTGGTCGCCATTCCGGTCGGGCTGATTCAGTTGCTCAACTGGCGGCACCATCAATATGCCTTGCACGATGGCCAGCTATATGTCCGCACCGGTTGGTGGCGGCGGCGGCTGACCATCCTGCCGATCCGCAAGATCCAGAGCGTCGATGTCAGCCAGAGGCCGCTGGATCACCCGCTGCAACTCGCCACGCTCACCGTCGGCATCGCCGGGGGTTCGGCAATCGCACCGCTCAGAATCACCGCCATCGGCTTTCGCGAGGCTATGGACTTGCGCGATCGGCTGCTTCGCCTGCAAAATCAGACTTGACTATAGGCGTCGATTCTCCACGATAGTTTCCAGAGATATTATCAGGACAGTTTCGGAGAAAAATGATGCGCAGAACTAATTTGACCATGCTGGCACCGCTGGCGATGCTGGTCGCTGCGCCGGCCTATGCGCAAACGGATGACAAGCGGGCATCTTCCGCGCTGCATGAAATCATAGACAGCTATTGGGCTTATCAGCTGGAACAATATCCCGAATTTGCGTCTTCCCTCGGCGTAGACGATCCGGTGGGCCGCGTCAGCGACGCCAGTCTCGAGGCAGAGGACAGCCGCGTCGCAAAGGCAAAGGCCTGGCTCGCGCAACTGGACGCCATCGACACGACGACGCTGAGCGAAGATGACAAGACCAACCATGGCATATTGCGCCGGTCGCTCGCTGAACAAATCGAGGCGAACAGCTATGGCCAGCGCACCATCAATTTCACCAATCGCGGCGGCTGGCACCAGAATTTCGCCAGCATGCAGAACAATCTGCCGTTCCGCAACGCGCAGGATTACCGGACTTACATCAACCGCCTGAAGCAATATGCGCGGGTCAATGACCAGTCGATCACCGTCGCCAACCAGGCGCTCGCCGGCGGCTATGTCCAGCCCTGCGTGTCGATGGTCGGCTATGAGACCAGCATTTCCGGCCTGCTCACCGATGATGCGAAACAATCGCGATTCTATCAGCCCTTCACCCGCAAGCGGCCGGAGACAATCGACGAAACGACATTCGACAAGCTGGCCGCTGAAGCCGCCGGAACCATCACCAGCGTGATCAATCCGGCGGTCAAAAAGCATCTCTACTGGTATATGCAAGACTATGCCCCGAACTGCGCCAAGGCACCCGGCGTGTCGGCCCAGCCCGGTGGCGCGGAATATTATGATTTCCGTATCCGTCAGATGACGACCACCGAAAAGTCAGCCGACGAAATCCATAATATCGGCCTGAGCGAAGTGGCGCGAATCCGCGCCGAGATGGTCGAGATTGCCAAAGAAGCCGGCTATGACAGCCGCGAGGCCTTTATCGAGCATCTCCGCACCGATCCCCAATATTATGCCAAAACGCCGGAAGAGCTGATGAAAAAGGTCGCCCGCGTGACCAAGATGATCGATGGCAAAATGCCCTCGATCATCGGCAAGCTGGCGCGGTTGCCTTATGGCATCAAGGAAATCCCGGCCGAAACCGCGGAAGGTACGACCACCGCTTATTATAATCCCGGTTCGCCCGATGTCGGGATTGCCGGCTATTATTATGTCAACACGTCGAAGCTCGACCAGCGGCCTTTCTGGGAAATTCCGGCGCTGAGCGTGCACGAGGCAGTGCCCGGTCACCATCAGCAGATCGCGTTGCAGCAGGAACTCGATATGCCTGACTTCCGCAAACATGGTGCCTTTTCACCGCCTTTGTCGAAGGCTGGGGCCTCTATTCGGAACGGCTTGGTATCGAGATGGACCTTTACGACACGCCCGCCAAGAATATGGGACGGCTGTCCTATGAAATGTGGCGGGCCTGCCGGCTGGTCGTCGATACCGGCATTCACAGCAAGGGTTGGAGCAAGCAGCAAGCGATCGATTTCATGACCGACAATACCGCGCTTAGCGAGGCCAATATCGAGGCCGAGGTCAACCGCTATATCAGCTGGCCCGGCCAGGCTCTGGCCTATAAAATGGGCGAATTGAAAATCCGCGAGCTACGCCGCAAGGCCACCAGCGAACTGGGTGAGAAATTCGACTTGCGCGCCTTTCACGATGTCGTGCTCGGACAGGGCGCGGTGCCGCTCGATATGCTCGAGGCGCAGGTGAACCGGTGGATTGAAGCCCGGAAGGCTAGCTAATCATTCATCATCCGGTCCGGGGGTTTCATCCGCCCCCGGTGGCACGGCAAGATCATTGGTGGCTTCCAGCGCATCCGCATCCCTTGCATCAAGCCGTTCTCTGGCGGCCTCGGCAGCTGCTTCACGCGCTTCCCGCTGCGCTTCGATTTCCAGCAGGCGCTCTTCCACCGCGTCGGCTTCGGAATCGATCCGTGACAGGCGTTTCTGGCGTTCCTCCTCGATCAACTGGCCCCAGTTAACCGTGTCATCGATGCCTTTTTCGGCATAAGCCTGACGCAATAATTCCTGCGTACATCCGGTGAAACCGCCAGCACCGGTCGGCGAGCAGCTGCTGGTACCCGATGCGCCCACATATTCGTAGGACCTGACCCGCTCCGACCATGCCTGATTCTTCGCGTCACCCAGGCCGCCGCCTCTCAGCGTTTCGGGAATGCGATAGCGTTCGCCCTCGTCCTTGCGCGCGCAGACAACAATTTCTTCCTCGCTGCTCTGTGGACAGGGGTCGTCACCATAGATGACCAGCTGGTTGACGCGGTCTCCAGCCTGATCCTGGGCCTGGGCCGGAAAGGCGAGGAGGCCGGTGGCGGTCAGCGCAGCGGCGGAGATCAAAATTTTCTTCATCATATCGTTCCTTTGTCCACAGCGGCCTGAACCGGTGCTGAAGCGGGTTGCGCTTCCTAAATCCGTTTCGACAATCCTATCGCGACCCGGCATCCCAGCCGAATTGCCGCGCTCAGGACCGGATAGCCGGGCGTGTCTTCCGCTCCCGAAGCTATTGCCGTAGCCTTATGCTCCAATTCCTCTTCGCGAAACTCCGCAATCATACGGGTCAGTTCCGGTTCGCTTTCGGTTTCGAGCGCGTCCAGCTGTTCCCGATAATGCTGGTCAATTTCTGTTTCGACCGCAGCCGTACAGGCCATTGCCGCACGCGGCCCCATCGCTGCCGTGGTCGCGCCCAACGCATAGCCGGCAATCTTCCAGAAAGGCTGCAAGGCGGTAGGCCGAACGCCGCGCTCGGCGATCATCTGGTCAAAGGCATCGAGATGGCGCTGTTCCTGTTCCGCCATATGGTGGATTTCGCTACTTTGCGGCGCATGGTCGCCCATCACCGCCAGCTGGCCCTTGTAGATTTGCGCTGCGCCATATTCCCCGGCCTGATTGACCCGGATCATCGAGGCAATATCCGCTCTTGTTCGTCCCAATTTTGTCTCAGACATGGTCGGCATCCTTTCGCGGCCCGGCAAGCATCACCAAGATGAGAATGGCGCCGCTTATTGACAAGAGAAAATTGTAACCGGCCAGGGAAATGCCGAACAGCGACCAGGGCGCGACATCGCAGCGGACCAGCGGCGCATTCATGATCGAATCGAGCATATTGCCGCCCGCCGGAATATTGGTTGCGCAGGACGTAAGCCCTTCCCACCAGCCATATTCAACCCCCGCGTGAAAGCCGCCAATCAGTCCACTGACCATTATTGCGATCGCAGCGGCAAGGACCAACAGCCTTGATACGGGCCCGGAACGCAAGATCAGCGCCAAGAACGCCAGAATGATAGCGGCAAGATGCGGCCATCTTTGCCACATGCACATTTCGCAAGGATAGAGACCGAAGCCATATTGGCCAATCAGCGCACCACCGAGCAATGCTGCCGGAAGCAGAAGGGCCAGCCAGCCAGCGTTGCGGACGGATGCCACCGGACGACCCTAGTTTTTCGCGACCTGGGTTTTCTTGGCTGGCTTCTTGGCAGCTTTGTTCATCGCCATTTTCAGTCCATCGGGGCCAAGACGACCAATGGTCTGCAAGGCATAATGCAGCTGAAAATCCTCGACGCCCTGTTCCTTCAGCTCCTCGGCTGTCTGGGTGAAGCGCGGATCATCCTTGCTGTCTTCTTCCAGAACTTCGTCCTTCAGCTTGATCTCGTTGACCAGATGGCGTCGCAAGTCGGATTCCCGGAAACGCGGCCGGGTCTTGTAATCCGGGTCGGACAGTTGCGGTACATTGATGTCGGGTTCGATCCCGCCTTCCTGCACCGATTTTCCCGATGGCGTATAATAGCGCGCCGTGGTCAATCGCAGCGCACTTTCATTGGAAAGCGGCAGCAAGGTCTGCACCGAACCCTTGCCGAAACTGCGCTCGCCCATGACCAGGGCGCGGTGATGGTCCTGCAAGGCACCGGCGACGATCTCGGACGCCGAAGCGGAGCCGGCGTCGATCAGTACAATCACAGGCAAGCCGCCAGCGGCATCGCCGCTCTTGGCAAAATAGCGTTCAATGTCGGATTTTTCGCGTCCGCGCTGCGATACAATCTCGCCGCGCGAGAGGAATACGTCGGAGACGGACACGGCTTCATCGAGCAGTCCGCCCGGATTGGAGCGCAGGTCCAGCACGTAGCCGAGCGGCTTCTTGCCGAGCGACTGGTCGATACCGGCAATCGCGGCGGCGACATCGGCGCCGGTGTCATTGGAGAAGCTGTTGATGCTGATCACGCCGATCTGGTCCCGGACTTCCCAAGTGACCGGCTTCAGGTCGATGATCGCGCGTTTCATGGAGAGATCGAATGGCTTGTCGCGGCCGGGGCGGACGATCGTGATGGTGATCGGTTCGCCAGGCTTGCCGCGCATTTCCTCGACGGCTTCGTCCAGCGTGCCGCCGTAAATCAGTTCGCCATCGATATGGGTGATATAGTCGCCCGCTTTCACGCCTGCCTTGTCGGCCGGCGTATCCTTGAACGGTGCAATGACCTTCACCGCACCGTCTTCCAGCGTCACCGAAAGGCCAAGGCCGCCATAATTGCCGTCGGTCTGCGTCCGCAGATTTTCGAAATCTCGTGCGTCGAGAAAGCTGCTGTGCGGATCAAGACTGGCCAGCATGCCTTCGATGGCACCCTTGATCAGGTCGGCATCGTCAACCTGATCGACATAGTCATTCCGCACCCGGTCAAAGACGCTCATGAACTGTTCCATTTCGCGATAGGTATTCGCATCGACGGCCGAAATTGCAGAAGTTGTCGCGGGCAAAAGCGCAACGGTCAGCACAAGGGCGGCGGCTTGCAAAACGGGCTTTTTCATCAATAGTGTCCTGTCGGTCTAGATCGGCGCCAAATATAGGCTGGAATCGTCCGTAAAGCAAAGCAGCTTAACCAATAATGACGGAAGCATTCGACCAACGACGCTTTTCCAGTTCTTTTGACCTTTTTCAGCCGACCAGCGCGGCAATATCGATCGGCCGGCCATTGCGGCGCAGCTCGACGGTGACGGCGGGATCGTCGGTACCGGACCGTCCGACCGGAGCGCCTTGCACCACCCGGTCACCGACCGCGGCGCTGCTTGTCGCCATATTGGTGATCAGGCTGGTCCAGCCGCCATCATGCTCGATGATCAATATGTTGCCATAGCCCCGGTAGCGACCGGAATAGGCCACCCGCCCCGCTGCCGGCGCCACGATCTGCGCGCCGGGATCAACGGCAATGGTCAGGCCGCGAGAGCGATAGCCGCTGTCGGATATCTCGCCGAGTCCAGTGACAATTTCACCGATCACCGGCAAGCGATAGGCGCCGGCAACATCGCCATTCTGGGCGGACCGGTCAACCGGCGGCTCGCGTCCCTGCCCGGGTCGCAACAACGGACCGTCCAGATCGGCCAGAGATTCCCGGACCGCCCCGCTTTCGCGTATCCGGTCCATCAGATCCAATATGTCGCGCGCTTCCTCGCCAAGCGCCAGCGCCTGATCCTGCTCGATACCGGCATCATCGGAAAACCGCTGGGCCTCGATCCGCTCGCTGGCTTCCAGACTGGCCAGCTGCCGCCGCCTTTCGGTCAGGCGACGCTGGCTTTCATCCAGCGACACGATCGCACGGGCCGCCTGCAGCCGAAGCTGCTCACCCTGCCTGACCTCGTCGCGCAGGCTGGCAGTGCGCCGCTCGATTTCCGGCATCACCGCCGAGAGGATCGAACGCATGTAGATAAGTTCGTCGAGCGACCGCGGCTCAACCAGAGCGAGCGCGGTCGGCTTGCGGGTCATCATCTGCAGCGCCGCCGTCAGCCGGATCATCGGGCCCTGCTTTTCCGCCAGCCGGGCCCGCTGGCGCTGCTGAAGCTTCGTGACAATGGCGATACGTGTGCGGGCAGCCTTGATATCGGCTTCCGCCGACTGGATGCGGGCAGCGAGAGCAGCGGCTTCGGCAGCGAGCCGGTCGGCATCATTGCTGGCCGCTTCCGCCTGGCGCCGCAAGGCTTCACTGCGCTGGCGCGCGCGCTCGGATTGTTCGCGTGCGGTCAACAGGCTGCGCTGCTGTTCCGCAAGACTCGGACCGGGCGTCTGCGCAGAGAGCAGCGCCGCTCCTGCCGTGGCGAGGCCGAGAAAAGCAGACAGGGCCAGAAGGGAACGGATCATCATGGTCATCCTTCCCGGTGATAGGGATGACCGGCGATGATGGAGGTTGCCCGAAACAGCTGTTCCGCCAGCATCGCCCGCGCCATCATATGCGGCCAGGTTGCCTTGCCGAACGAGAAAAATGGTCAGCGCTGGCCCTTTCGTCCGCGCTCAAACCGTCTGCGGCGCCGATCAGGAAACGCGCCTCGCGCGCGCCATCATCGCGCCACGCCGACAGCAGATTGGCGAACTTCTTCGAGGTCCAGTTTTCACCGGTCTCATCCATGGCGATGATTCTGGTGCTACCTTGCAGCTTCGGCATCTTGCCACCCTGGTCGGGCAGTTCGCTGATCTTCACGTCCCAGCCGATCCGCTTCACATAGCGGTCGACGAGTTCCGCTTCCGGACTGCGGCCGATCTTGCCACGGGCGACGATATGCAGTCTCATCGCCCGGCTATATCAGGCTTCGGCGACTTCCGCCGCATCGCCTTCCTCGTCGACAGCCCACATCCGTTCCAGATTGTAGAAGCTGCGGACTTCCGGCCGGAACAGGTGCACGATGACATCACCGGCATCGATCAACACCCAGTCGGCATTGGCGAGGCCTTCGATTCGGGCGGTGCCGCCCGCCTGTTTGACGCGCTCGGCTAGCTTCTGGGCAATAGCCGCGACCTGTCTGGTCGAACGCCCTTCGGCGATCACCATATGGTCCGCAATATTGCTTTTGCCGGCCAGCGCTATGGAGACAACGTCCTGCGCCTGATCATCGTCGAGCGATTTCATGACAAGCGCGTGGAGCGCGTCTGATTCGGCCTTTCCTTCCTTGGAAGTGGCAGATTTCAGAGCTTTTACCTTCGGTTTCGTCAACTTAAATCCTAATCTTCTGGGCCAATCAGCCGGTGTGTCACCGCGTCGCGGACGCGGCGATCATCATATTGCTGATGCCAATGGGGCCGGGCCATCCGGATCGCGGTGGCCGAGCGTGGGTCGGGACGATAGCGCAGGAATGTCAGCGCCGGCGTACTCCAGTAGGTCCAGTTACGACGCTGGCGCGCGGGGTGGACGAAGCGCCGCAGCCAGGCCATTGCGGGAGCCGCAAAAGCATCGTCATCATAGCCGGGTCTCGAAATAACTGCAATCGGCAATAATCGGGCGATCTTTCGCCAGTCTTTCCAGCGATGGAATTGCGCGAGATTGTCGGCTCCCATGATCCATACAAACTGCCGCTTCGGATAACGCCGGACCAGTTTGCGCAGCGTATCATAAGTAAAGCGGGTGCCCAGATCCTGTTCGATGGCCGTCGGTTTGATCCTGCTGCGGCGCGCCATTTTCTGTGCCGAAGCCAGCCGCGCATGCAGCGGTGCCATGTCCTTGGCCCCTTCCTTCAGCGGATTGCCCGGCGAGACCAGCCACCAATATTCGTCCAGATCAAGTTCTTCTATGGCAAACAGGCTGATCGCGCGATGCGCGCCATGAGCCGGATTGAATGATCCGCCGAGCAGGCCGGTGGTTTTCACCGAATCATACTCAAGGACGTATCTGCCCGGTTCCGCGCACCACCCATTTATAGGTCGTCAGCCCTTCCAGCGCCACCGGACCGCGCGCGTGCAGCCGTCCGGTCGAAATGCCGATTTCCGCGCCCAGACCGAATTCGCCACCATCGGCAAACTGGCTCGATGCATTGTGCATGACGATCGCACTGTCGGCCCGCAGGATGAACCGTTCGGCCAGATCTTTATCTTCGGTGACAATCACATCGGTATGATGCGAGCCATGTTCGGCAATATGCGCCAGCGCCTCGTCGACTCCGTTCACCATCGCGACCGACAATATCGGAGCGAGATATTCGGTGTCCCAGTCCGTCGCCTCCGCCGAGACGATCCGCTCGTCCAGTTCAAGTATGCCATCGTCGCCGCGCAGCTCGCATCCGGCATCGAGCAGCGCCCGTACGAGGGGACCAGGTGCCGGATAATCCTGATCGATCAGCAATGTCTCCATCGCGCCGCAAATCCCGGTCCGCCGCATCTTCGCATTGACCGCGATCGCCAGCGCCTTGTCCGGATCGGCGTCCTTGCCGATATAGGTGTGACAGATGCCGTCGAGATGCGCGAGCACCGGCACCCGCGCCTCGTCCTGCACCCGTTTGACCAGCGACTTGCCGCCCCGCGGAATGATGATGTCGATCAGCCCGCTGGCTTTCAGCATCGCGCCCACCGCAGCGCGGTCGGTGGTCTGGACCAGCTGGATCGCGTCAGCGGGAAGGCCTGCTTCGACAACGCCTGCTGCCATAGCTTCAAAAATCGCGCCATTGCTGTGTATCGCTTCCGATCCGCCGCGCAGGATGACAGCGTTGCCCGACCGCAGCGTCAGGGCTGCCGCATCGGCGGTAACATTGGGGCGGCTTTCATATATGATTCCGATGACGCCCAGCGGTACCCGGACGCGTTCCATCACCAGGCCATTGGGCCGTTCGCTGCGGTCGATGACCTGTCCAACGGGATCTGGCAGATCGGCGACCTGCTCCACCGCTGCAGCAATGGCTTCGAGCCGTCCTTCGTCGATCATCAGCCGGTCAATCATGGAATCGCTCAGTTCGCGATCCCGCGCCTTTTCCACATCGCGCAGATTGGCAGCCAAAATGCTTTTCTTACTGGCACGCAAGTGCCGCGCGGCCGCTTTCAGGGCAGCAGATTTTTGTGCATCGCTCACGCCGGTCAGCATCGAGAATGCAGCGCGGGCCTTGTGGCCCATGTCGGTAATCAGTTGTGCAGGTTCTGTCATAAGCGGCTGCTAGCATGGTGGCGGCGGCAATTTAACCCATAATCGCTACAAGTTTGAGCAAGAAAATTTTGTCGTGGAACAACAATCGATTCTTCGGAATCGCTCTTCGCTCGGATAAATTATTCGGCAATCGCGCAATTCATCGCATGACACGTTCGACTCGTCACGAGTCACCCCGATGCGATTCGCCAGCTTCGCTACCCTCTGCTAGCGAATGATCGGGGATTACGAATAACAACGGCGGGTCATGCACAAACAAAACACCGGAAAAGGGTTAAGAGCCCGGCTGGATCATATGTTTACGGATCGCGAATTTTTCATGCGATCACACGGACAGGTCCGCTTTCTCACGATATCGGCCATATTGCAGAAACGTATATTCTATTCTGTCGCTGCGGCGCTGGCTTTCTGGCTCGTGGTCACGCTGGCAATGATGATCAATCAGCTTACCGTCAGCGGCGAACGCATGGCGCTCGCGCAGAAAGAGGCCGAGGTGAACAGCACCGAAAGCCGCGTCGCAAATTACAGGGCATCGATCGAAGACGTCGCCGCTGATCTGAAGCAGCGGCAGGATGTGCTCGATCAGATGACCGAGCAATTTGTCGGCGAACAGCCCGAAGCTGCTGAATCGGTGGAACAAAACAAACCGACGAACAATTGTCCGAAAATACCCGGAAGATCAGCGCGGCTTTTCCGGAAGCGGCCCATCTTGCCGAGCTTGAAGCGCGGCAGATCATGTTTGCCCGGCGCCTGACAATGGCGGCCATCCAACGCACCGAACAAGCGGCAGAGGCAATTCGCAAATTCGGCCTGAATCCCGAGAAGCTGAGCAAAACTCCATCGCCGCGATGGGCGGTCCGCTGATTCCCTTTTTCAAGAATCGCGATCAGCAACTGCATCCCACGCTGGAGCGGCTCAATCTTGCCCTGCAGCGGATGGATGCGCTGGAGCGGACCTTGATCGCAATACCGTCCGGCAAACCCTCCAGCACCGGAATGATATCAAGCAGCTACGGCTATCGCCGTGATCCGTTCACCGGCGGAAGCGCAATGCACAGCGGTATGGATTTCAAAGGCCCTCGCGGCTTGCCAATCCTGGCCGCAGCCGGTGGCAAAGTCACCCATGCAGGATGGAAGTCCGGCTATGGCAAGACCGTCGAAATCACCCATGGCAACGGTTTGATGACGCGCTATGCGCATTTATCACGGATTGGCGTGACCGCTGGCCAAAAGATTGAACAGGGACTACAATTGGGGGCTATGGGCAGCACGGGACGCTCGACCGGTACGCATCTCCATTTTGAGGTGCGTCTGAACGGACGTGCAATCAACCCCCGACCATTTTTAGAGGCGAATACAGATGTTCTCAAGATCAAAGCCATCGCACGACAGCGTGCCAACACCCCGAAGCGCAGCGAGTCAGGCACCAGCCGTGGCTAGAAGCAGTGGCAGCAGCGGATCGAGCTTCTCGATCATCGGTGACGGCATCGTCATCACCGGCAATATCGAATCGAAGGTCGATCTGCATATCGACGGCGAAGTGATCGGCGACGTCAAATGCCTGTCGCTGGTCCAGGGACCCTCGAGCAAGATCAAGGGTGCGATCGTTGCCCAGAATGCCAGCCTGTCCGGTGCGGTAGAAGGCTCGATTGATGCCGGCGATCTTGCCATCGCCTCCACGGCCCGCATTGGTGGCGACGTCACTTATGAAAATGTGACGATCGAGCAAGGCGGACATGTCGACGGCAAGTTCAAGCACCGCAGCAGCAAATCTCCCAATCTCGCCAAATCGACGGTGAACATGAACGAGATGGCGATCCCGCTGGAACT
Organism: Sphingopyxis sp. BSNA05; assembly: GCF_013265645.1. NCBI lineage: Bacteria > Pseudomonadati > Pseudomonadota > Alphaproteobacteria > Sphingomonadales > Sphingopyxidaceae > Sphingopyxis > Sphingopyxis sp. BSNA05. The sequence goes on from NZ_PYIA01000071.1 coordinate 43,309, forward strand.
GACCCCTGGCGACAGGGCTGCCTGATTTCATCATTGTGGACGGGCGTTTGATCGGAAACGATCCCTGACGTTAATTTCTCGGTGCCTGCCTCCGGTAGCTGAGCGCTTCCGCCACATGGATTCGTCCGATGACTTCCGCCCCCGCCAGATCGGCAATGGTGCGAGATACGCGCAGGACCCTGGTATAACCGCGCGCGGTTAATCGCATCGCTTCCGCCGCCTGCCCGAGCAAA
>NZ_PYIA01000072.1:0-3837 GCF_013265645.1 Sphingopyxis sp. BSNA05
CGCGGTAAACCACCGGCAATATTGCCGGTGGTTTATGATCCGCCGGGTTCACTGTCGCAAGATGTGCGGTAACTAGCGAACGGTGACCGTAACGGCCCGGCGATTCTTCTGCCATGCCGTTTCATCGGATCCCAGAGCGTCCGGCCGTTCCTTGCCGTAGCTGACTACCGATATTCTCGAGAGCGCGACGCCAAGCGTCGAGAGATAGTTTTTCGCGGCATTGGCGCGGCGTTCGCCGAGCGCGAGGTTATACTCGCGGGTGCCGCGCTCGTCACAATGCCCTTCCACACGGATACGGACGCTGGGGTTGGCGATCAGCCAGGTCGCCTGGCTGCGCAATATCTGCTGGTCCTCGCTGTCGACATCGCTGCGGTCGGTTTCAAAGAAGATCCGGTCCGAGGCCACATTGGCCAGGAAATCTTCCTGGCTGCCCTTGATCGGGCCGCCGGGCGCGCTGTTATAGTCCATATTGTCGCCCGGTGCAGGGGGCAGGCCTTCCGGGGCCTTCTTGCTGCAGCCCGACAGGGCCAGAGCCGCAACCAGCAGCGGCATCGAGATCAATTTTACGGAAACGCGGGAGTGGGACATTTGGTAAAACCTTTTGACTGTTACAGGAGCCTTTTAGGTCGGTTTTGCCAAAGCAATTACCACGGATTTTATATGCCCCGCTCATGCACGGAGGGGCATATAAAATCCGTGGTAACGGCGTTATCAGGGCCATTGTAGAACCGGCTTGTCCCCGCGAGGGGCATCATGAACCAAAAGAAGCCCTCTGTGATGGCGCGGGCATTTGCTCACCCCGACAAATCCCGCGTCATCCAACCTTCAATGTTCGAAATCAATATCCAGTCGATAGCCAACGCCCGGTTCGGTCAGCAAATATTCCGGCTGCGACGAATCATATTCCAGCTTCTGGCGGATCAGCGCCATATAGGAGCGCAGATATTGGGTATCGATCGTCGGATCATTCCACCCGGCCAGCAGCAGCTGGCGATGGGTCACCACCTGACCGGCGTGTCGTGCCAGCGTTTCCAGCAGATCGAACTCCTTGGGCGAGAATTTGATTTCGTCGCCCATCAGGAAGACCTTTCGCTTGAGAAAGTCGATCCGCAGGTGCCGGGATTCAAACTCCTGGCTCTTTACCGCCTCGTTCCTGCGTCGCCGCACCGCAGCCCTGATCCGGGCCAGCAGTTCCTCGATATTGAACGGCTTGTTGATGAAATCATCAGCCCCCTGATCCAGCGCGGCGACCTTCTCCGCTTCCTGATGGCGGGCGGACAGGATCAGGATCGACAGGGCGTTGAGGTCGAGCAGTTTGGCGATGATCTCCTTGCCGTCGGCATCGGGCAATCCGAGGTCGAGCAGGATGATGTCGAACACGGTCTCTTTCGCCTTTTTCAGCGCTTCGGCCGCTGTCCCGGCGGAATCGACGCCATAGCCCTGCGCGATCAGCACCGGTTGCAGCGAGCGGATGAGCGCGGTCTCGTCGTCGACCAGCAATATTTTCACGTTCATTGGCCATTGCTTTCTATGGGAGAGGCGGATGCCGGAAGCCTGACGATGATTTTCGTGCCCTTGCCCATTTCCAGCGGACTGTGAGCGGAGATATCGCCGCCGAATGCCCGGGCAAAGCCCGCAGCAATCGACAGGCCGAGACCGTGGCCTTCCTTGCGGATATTTTCCGCCGAACGGTAGAAGCGGTCGAAAACCCGGTTCAGTTCGGAGGCGGGAATGCCGCAGCCCTGATCCGCTATGGCGATCTCGACCTGCCCGGCCTGCTTGTGTCCGGTCACCAGTACCGGCGCTGCGTCCGGACTATATTGGATCGCATTTTCCAGAATATTGTAGAACAGCTGCTCCAGCATGACCGGATTGGCGCGCACCGTACACGCGTCGAACGGCAGGCTCTTGATGACCTCCCGCCCGCTATGGTGCATTTTCACCGTGTTGACCGCCGAGCCCAGCATCTCCACCAGGTCCAGGCTCTCCAGCTGGTCGGGCGATATGCCCGCCTGCAGCCGGCCCAGATTGAGCAGGTTGGTGGTATAGCGGTTCAGCCGTTCGCACTGGTCCTGAATGATCGTCAGCATTTCCTTGCGCGAGCTTTCCGGCAGCGTGTCGCCATAAGAGGAGAGGCTTGATGCGGATGCGGAGATCGCCGCCAGCGGCGTGCGCATGTCATGGGATATGGAGGAAAGCAGCGCGGTCTTGAATTCCTCCGACCGGCGCATGGCCTCCGCTTCGGATTTCTGGTGGAGCAGGACAAAGCGGTCGATCGCCATGCTCAGCAAATTCAGCACCGCATCAAAGTCGATCTTGCTCAGCCGCTTGGATTTCTGCGCATCCCGGCTGCAGATCAGCAGACCCACGCGGCGTCGCGAGGAGGACAGAAGATAGGCGGTTTTCTGGTCCTGCAACAGGGCCCATTCGCCTTGCCCGACCGCTTGCCGGGCCTCTGCCAGCCATTGCGCCTTGCCCTCGACCGCGATCCACTCCTCGTCGCTGATCGCGTATATTTCAAATTCCCCCGATGAATCGAATATGCCGGTCCGGACAATCGCCTGATCGATATCCTCCAGATGCACGGCGGTCTGCAGCTGGTTGCTGATGGCCAGCAGCAGATTGATTTTCTGCTGGGCAATTTCGGCGGCGCGAGCCCGGTCGTTGATCCGGCCGGCCAGCGCCCCGGACAGCAGCGCGCTCAGATTGAAAGCGACCAGCGGGATATATTCGTCGGAGGTGGTGACACCGAAATCAAGCAGGGGTTCGCTGAAGAAGAAATTGTAGAAGAAAGAGGCGCCGATACCGGCCAGGAGGCCGCCGCGCAGGCCGTTTACCGCACCGATGATGGTCACGGCGGACACGTAGATCAGCGCGGCGCTGACCGGCCGGTCGGCGCTTTGCGCGACATAGGTGGCCAAGGTCCCGGCGACAAAGACTGCCAGTCCGACGAACAGCGAGACATAGCTTCGCGAGCTGTCCGACGACAGGCGATTGAATATTCGCGGGATCATGTTCTGCATCGGCGGGTCCATAGGGGCGACATAGCGGAATTTCCGGAAAGCGGCATGCACGGATTTTCTATGCCGGCTGCCAACGGGATTTCAGTCCGGCCAGGAAAAGGACAGGCGGTCTTCCCCGGTGGTTCGGGCGGCGGCATCGAAGCGGCGCTCCAGCATGGATCCGTTGCCCGCATGGTCAATCGCGACAATCGTGCTGCAGCGCGTTCCGTAGACCGGATTTTCAATGAATATCCCGGAACTGGCCGGTTCCAGCTGCGCCGGCCTCGGGCCTGTTGCGTCTTGCGCCAGCGGATATGTCGTTTGGTCGGTCAGCAGATCAAGCAGCGTGGCCGGCTCCGTCGACGCGCTCTGCAACCAGCCCTGCAGGGCTGCATTGAGATGACCGGCCTTTGCCCAGGGACTGTCCAGCGAACCGTTGGAGAGGCCATGGATACCCGGCTCGAGCCCGCGGCTGACACTGTCCGGCCGGTTGGAATGGATCAGGGCCTTGCCAGCCTCGATGGTGATCAGGTTGAACGGGTTGAAGTCCGAAAAATGCACCGCATCGAGATCGGCATAAACACCCTCGCCAGCAAGAAAGTCCCTGAGCAGGTCACCGCGCGACGCGCGTCCGGCGTCGGGCGCGCCATAGCCGCTGAGATTGGTGACCACGGCAAAACGACCCTGTTCGGAGATGCCGAGCCAGGTCCCGCCGGCCTGCACGTCTTTCCCCGCCAGCAAATGTTCGTGGTTCTCCCACCGGGCCAGCGGTTTTGCAGGGCGGCCATGCATCTCGTCCCGGTTGCCGATCGCGACAAGTTTCCAGTGGGGATGG
>NZ_PYIA01000073.1:0-854 GCF_013265645.1 Sphingopyxis sp. BSNA05
TAGGTTCAGGACCTATTAAATAGCTTGCATGATTGGTAGAAGGTTGATTCAATGGTGGCATCAAAGGAGGTGCCGCTGATGAGTGATCTGTTTATGTTGAGCAAGGCGCAGATGCGCCGGATAGAGCCATATTTCCCGTTATCGCACGGAGTTCCGAGAGTTGATGACCGGCGTGTATTGAGTGGCATTGTCTTCGTGATCCGTAATGGGTTGCGTTGGCGCGATGCCCCTGCAGCCTATGGCCCTCATAAGACGATCTATAATCGCTTTATCCGCTGGAGCCGTATGGGTGTGTTCAACAAGATATTCTCTGCTCTGGCAGCTACCAGCGATGCCGATGACGTGCTGATGATTGATGCCACGCACTTGAAAGCGCATCGCACCGCTGCCAGCCTTTTAAAAAAGGGTCTGTTTCCAGATATATCGGAAGAACGAAGGGCGGCTTAAACTCCAAGCTCCATGCCGTGTGTGACGGGTCAGGCAGGCCGTTGGTCCTGTGTTTAAGCGAAGGGCAGATGAGCGATCATATCGGTGCAAAGCTCACATATTCCGCGCTACCCGATCATGCCCTCTGCATGATCGGGGACAAAGGCTATGACAGCGACGAGTATCGCGCCGCCCTGCAGGCCAAAGGCATCACGCCGTGCATCCCGCCGCGAAAGGGACGGATATTACCCGCTGACTTCGACAAAACCCTCTACCGGCAACGTCACAAAATCGAGAATATGTTCGGACGCATCAAGGACTGGAGGCGTATCCACACCCGCTATGACCGATGCGCACATACCTTCATGTCCGCCATCGCAATCGCAGCTACCGTCATCTTCTGGCTCAGTTAATGAGTCCTGACCCTA